>NZ_CP172882.1:3085000-3116607 GCF_050529585.1 Enterococcus sp. DIV0876 | reverse complement strand
AAATTGTCCTCCCATAACTAAAAATAGATATAACTAAAATAGCACGGATTGCAAAAGTTTTCCACAGATTAAGTAAAAAAGGTGAGAAAAAAAATACTTTTCCACACCAGAGGATAAAAATAAAAGAGAGATACACATATGCAAAAAAGGGTTTTCCACAAGGCGGTTATTTCTGTTGATAAGCAAAAATTCCAACAGGTTATCCACACAAAAATACCCAATTCACATACTGGTATCAAAGGGATTCTTGAGACTTATCAACAGTTAAAAAAAGAAATGTGGATAAGTTTTATACATGCTGTTTATTTGTGGAAAAGCCAAAAATAACTGTGGGGAAAAAGTTTTCCACAAGTTTGGGTTTTAAACAGCTAACGCACGTTTTTGGCAGGGATTGTGGATAAAAGAGACGGAAATTACTGCAACTTGTTATTGACAAAGTAGGGCTTGACTCGTTATACTATCAAAGTATGTCTGTGCGCATAAGCATGATCCTGATGGAGGTGGAAATAGATGAAAAGAACGTATCAACCAAATAAACGTAAACGTCAAAAAGTTCACGGATTCCGTAAACGTATGAGTACTAAGAATGGACGTCGTGTTTTAGCTAGCCGTCGTCGTAAAGGCAGAAAGGTTATTTCTGCATAAGCCACTGTTTGCCAGTGGTTTTTTTTTATGCCGTTTTTGCGGAATATAGTGCCTGACGATTCGCAAATATGGTATGATTGACAGGTGAGTGGTTACGTATCCAATGACGTAACAGAGCATAATCGAAAGAAGTGAAGGGACCGAGATGAGAAAATCTTATCGTGTAAAATCAGAGCAAGATTTTCAAAAAGTTTTCCAATCAGGGAATTCTTTTGCAAATCGGAAATTCGTGGTCTATGTCTTGCCTAAAGAGCAGCCGCATTTTCGGGTCGGTTTGTCCGTCGGAAAAAAAGTCGGCAATGCTGTCAAACGAAATGCCGTGAAAAGAAAAATTCGCGCGAGTTTGACTGAGATGAAACCGCGTATTTCACCAGCAATCGATTTTATCGTTATTGCGCGCCCAAGTACGGCAACTTGCTCCTCAAAGGAAATTTATTCGAACTTGGCCCACGTGCTGAAACTTGCGAAAATCATTCAGTAATAGAAAGGAATTAGTTACGTGAAAAAAGGAAAACGCATCTTACTGCTTTTTGGGGTTCTCTCATTAGTAGTTGTCTTATCTGCCTGTGGTGCAACAGGTGAAGTCAATGCACAAAGTACTGGGATTTGGGATCGCTATGTCGTGTATTATTTTGCAGAAGCCATCAAAGCATTATCATTTGGTAATGCAGGGATCGGGATCATTCTCTTTACATTGATCATTCGTGTGATTTTGATGCCGTTGATGCACTTTCAAACGAAAAGTATGCGCAAAACCCAAGAGTTGCAACCAAAACTCAAAGCGTTGCAACAAAAATATGCGTCAAAAGATACTGAAACGCAAAGCAAATTAAAAGAGGAAACGCAAAAGTTATATGCAGAAAACAATGTCAATCCTTATGCAGGCTGCTTGCCTTTATTGGTACAAATGCCGATTTTGATGGCATTATGGCAAGCAATCTCTCGGGTACCTGCCTTGCAGGAAGGGAAGTTCTTGTGGCTGCAATTAGGGGATCATGATCCTTACTTTATCTTACCGATTTTGGCGGCATTATTCACTTTCGCTAGTACGTATCTATCAAGTATGAGCCAAGTAGAGTCAAATGCGAGCTTAAAGATCATGAATTTTGCGATGCCGTTGATGATTCTTTTGATGGGGATCAATATCGCCAGCGGACTATCATTGTATTGGGTCGTCTCAAATGCCTTCCAAGTGGTTCAGACGTTGATTTTGAATAATCCATTTAAGATCCGTCAAGAACGTGAAGAAGCAGCGCGCAAGGAGCGAGAACGCGAGCGTGCATTGAATAGAGCGATGAATCCTAAGAAAAAACGCAAAAAATAAAAAGGAGGCTGCACTGCAATGCCGATTTATGAAAGTCTTACAGTAGAAGAAGCGATCCAAGAAGGATTGCAAGTTCTTGGATTGACCAAAGATCAAGCAATCATCGAAGTGCTTGATGAAGGTAAAAAAGGATTTTTGGGAATGGGAAAAAAACCAGCACGGGTGTCGATCGAAAGAGCCTTGGTACAACCTGAACCTACGAATGATTTAGCACCAGAAGAAGTCATTGATCAATCACCTGTACCCGATGCCATCGTAGATACAGTGACTGAAGTTGAAAGCCCTAGCCAAGCACAACAGAAGACCGATTTGTCAGATGATGAAGCATTGGCCCAATTGGGACTTTATCTGACCAATATTTCAAAAGCATTGCAGGCACCAGCCTTAGTCAAAACTGCGCGTCAAGATGGCTTGATCGTGTTTCACTTAGAAACAGACAAACAAGGGATCTTGATCGGTAAACATGGCAAAACGCTCAATGCATTGCAGTATTTGGCGCAAGTCTATATCCATCGCATTGCCAAAAACAAGTTATCTGTAGTCATCAATGTTGGCGATTATCGCGAAAAACGGCAAGCGATCCTTGAGCGTTTGGCCAGCCGTACCGCTGAAAAAGTCAAACGTACGGGACGTCCCGTTTTCTTAGAACCGATGCCGGCTTTTGAGCGCAAACAGATTCATTCAGTATTAAGCAAAGATACAGGTGTTCAGACACATTCTGAAGGGGACGAACCGTATCGCTATCTCGTCGTAGAACCAACAGCCAAAAAAATTTGATTGAAAAGAGGAAAGGCTTTAAATCAAGCCTTTTCTCTTTTTTTGTACAAAAACGTATTTGACAAGCAATTTGAAACCAAGTATTCTTGATTACAAATCATTCTTATCAAAGTCAACATACGCTACGTAGGTCAAACTTTGGTAACAAAAAAGAGTCCAGCTGCGGACTCTTTTTTTTGACGCATTTTTATCTTAGCCGTTGTTACCCGCCAATCGTTGATTGGGTAAATTGGACGACTGTGCCATAGGCAAAAATTTCTAGAAATGTTTTGTCGCCTTCAACGATGCGATCATGTTCGAAATGACAATTGATCACAGCGTTGGCACCATAGCGATGGGCTGTTTCCTTTAAACGCATTGTGACGTCAGACATCAATTCACTTAGATCAATACTTGTATCGAAAAGATCGACTTCGATTTTGTCCGCCGCGAAGACGATATCCCGTACGATGTAAGGTCGGTTGACGTTACCTGTCGATAAAATGATTTCTTTGATACGGGCGGATGTATCTGTATTTTTGGTCGTATCCATAAGCTTTCCCTCGTTTCATTCTTTTCTTACATTTTAGCGTTTTTCAGGCACATATGCAAAATTTAAAAGTTTGCCAAGAAACTTGCGATACAAAGGAAAATATGCTAATCTATTCCCAGAATTTAATTGACAAGCAGTCAAAGTGCGAAGTCTACTCGTTGGGTTCAATCAACGGGTGGAGTGGGCACTTTTTTTTATGGAAAAAAATAGGAGGCACTAGAACATGGCGAATATTACGCAAGAATTTGACACGATTGCTGCGATCTCTACTCCCCCAGGAGAAGGAGCTATCAGTATTGTCCGTTTGAGTGGTGACCAAGCAATCGCAATCGCTGATAAAATTTTTACCAGCAGCAAGTCATTGGCAGAAGTTCCAAGTCATACGATCCATTATGGACACATCATAGACCCTGTTGAAGAACGTTTGATGGATGAGGTAATGCTATCAGTTATGAAGCAACCACGGACCTTTACAAGGGAAGATGTCGTTGAAATCAATTGTCACGGAGGGATCGTTGTTGTCAATCAACTGTTACAGCTGGTGTTGCGCCAAGGCGCACGGCTGGCTGAGCCGGGTGAGTTCACCAAACGAGCCTTTTTGAATGGTCGGGTCGATCTTTCTCAAGCAGAAGCGGTTATGGATTTGATTCGTGCCAAAACCGATAAAGCGATGAACTTAGCCATCAATCAGTTAGATGGTAATTTATCGCAATTGATTCGCCAATTAAGACAAGAAATCTTGCAAACATTGGCCCAAGTGGAAGTCAATATCGACTATCCGGAATATGATGATGTCGAAGAATTAACGACCCGCCTATTATTGGAAAAAGCCCAGATGGTCAAAGCCCAGATCGAGGCTTTGCTGGCTACTGCCCAACAAGGAAAAATTTTAAGAGAAGGGTTAAGTACCGCGATCATCGGCCGTCCAAACGTAGGAAAATCCAGCTTGCTGAATCATTTGCTTAAAGAAGAGAAAGCGATTGTAACAGATATTGCCGGGACCACTCGGGATGTCATTGAAGAATATGTCAATGTGCGCGGCGTACCATTGAAATTGATCGACACAGCGGGTATTCGTGATACAGAAGATGTCGTAGAAAAAATCGGTGTTGCACGCAGTCGCAAAGCCTTGCAAGAAGCAGAACTGATTTTATTGGTCCTTAACCAAAGTGAAGCAATCACACCGCAAGATCAGCAATTGTTGACCTTGACGAAAGGTGCACGACGAATCATTCTGTTGAACAAGACAGATTTGCCTGCCCAAATTTCTTCAGAAGAATTAGAAGCATATCTCACGGATGAGCCTGTTTTCTCGGTATCTGTATTGACCAATGAAGGCTTAGATCAATTAGAACAAGCAATTGCTGATCTCTTTTTCGGCGGTAAAACGACAGATAAGGATGCCTCTTACTTGTCAAATACCCGTCATATCGCTTTATTAGAAAATGCTGCTCATGCCTTATCTGAAGTGATTGAAGGTATTGAAGCGGGGATGCCAGTTGACTTGGTACAGATTGATATGACACGGTGCTGGGATTATTTAGGAGAAGTTGTTGGAGATAGTGTGCAAGATGAACTGATCACCCAATTGTTCAGTCAATTTTGTCTAGGAAAATAAAGACGCCTTCAGCGCGCAAAGGAGAAGTACATGCAAGAATATCAAGCAGAAAATTATGATGTAATCGTTGTTGGTGCCGGTCATGCGGGTTCAGAGGCAGCCTTAGCTGCAAGTCGAATGGGCGCCAAAACCTTATTGTTAACGATCAATTTGGATATGGTGGCATTTATGCCTTGTAATCCTTCCGTAGGTGGTCCAGCCAAGGGTGTTGTTGTGCGGGAAATCGATGCCCTTGGTGGTGAGATGGGAAAAAACATCGATAAAACCTATATCCAAATGCGGATGCTCAATACTGGTAAAGGACCGGCTGTCCGAGCATTACGGGCCCAAGCGGACAAACATGCATATGCAGCCGAAATGAAACGAACCATCGAACAAGAAGACAACTTGACGTTGCGTCAGGGGATCGTTGAAAAATTATTGGTGGATGATGGACAATGCCATGGTGTCGTCACGTCCACAGGGGCACGCTACGAAGCTGCAGCAGTCGTGATCACTGCTGGTACTGCCTTACGCGGGGAAATCATTATCGGCGAGTTGAAGTATTCTTCTGGTCCCAACAACTCTCAACCATCCATCGGTTTAGCCGACCATTTAAAAGAGTTGGGCTTAGAAATCGCCCGTTTTAAAACAGGCACACCGCCTCGGGTCAAATCAAGTACTATCAATTATGATGTTACGGAGATCCAACCAGGGGATGAACAACCCAACCATTTTAGTTACAGTACACCAGATGAAAACTATAATCAAAACCAAGAACCATGCTGGTTGACGTATACCAACGAAGGCACCCACCAAATCATTCAAAATAACCTGCATCGGGCGCCCATGTTTACAGGGATCGTTGAAGGAGTCGGTGCCAGATATTGTCCGTCGATCGAAGATAAGATCGTGCGATTTGCAGATAAATCTCGCCATCAATTGTTCTTGGAACCGGAAGGCTTGCATACGGAAGAAGTCTATGTGCAAGGATTATCCACGTCAATGCCAGAAGATGTCCAAGTGCAAATGCTGCATTCGATTGCGGGCTTAGAAAATGTCGAAATGATGCGCACAGGCTATGCGATTGAATATGATGTCGTAGTCCCCCACCAATTACGACCAACATTAGAAACAAAGGTCATCGAAAATTTATTTACAGCCGGTCAAACCAACGGCACTAGCGGGTATGAAGAAGCAGCAGGTCAAGGACTGATTGCTGGAATCAATGCAGCGCTGAAGATTCAAGGCAAAGAACCTTTTATCATGAAGCGCAGCGATGGCTATATCGGTGTCATGATCGACGATTTGGTTACCAAAGGGACCAACGAACCTTACCGTCTGTTGACTTCAAGAGCGGAATACCGCTTATTGCTCCGTCATGATAACGCTGATCTTCGTTTGACAGAAGTCGGTCATCATATCGGCTTAGTCAAAGAAGACCAATATCAAAGCTATTTAGCCAAGAAAGCTGCCGTAGAACAAGAAATGGCTCGCTTAAAAAAAATTCGGATCAAACCAACGCCAGAAGTCCAAGCTTACTTGACTGGCAAAGGTACTGCAACGTTGAAAGATGGTGTTCTTGCTTACGATTTCTTGCGACGGCCAGAAGTGACCTACCAAGAAATGCTGGCTTTTATTGAAGCCAATGATGCATTGAAACCCAAAGAGATCGAACAAGTTGAGATCCAAATCAAATATGAAGGCTATATCAAAAAAGCCCTCGAAAAAGTCGATAAGCTGAAACGGATGGAAGCGAAGCGAATTCCAGAGATGATCGATTATGCAGCTATCAACGGTTTAGCAACAGAAGCCAAACAAAAACTGCAAAAAATCCAACCGGAAACGATTGCCCAAGCCAGCCGCATCAGTGGCGTCAACCCAGCGGATATCAGTATTTTGATGGTCTATATCGAACAAGGGAAAATTGCGAAAATCACAAATTAACCAAAAACCATGCAGGCAAACTAGGACCGCATAAGCGATCTCGGTTTACCTGCATGTTTTTTTAATTGTCACGATAGTCGATTTCTTGTTGCTTTGTGCCATCTTGTTTATAGATCGTTAAGACCGATTGCTTATTTTGCGCGATTTCTTTGCCTCTAGTTACTGCATCCTCTTTTTTGTCAAACTGATCACTGGCACGTTCAGCACCTTTAGTGCGTACTTCCCACTGGTCATCTTGGTAACGGATGGTTACATCAGCGTCCATTAACTTTTTAGCATTTTTATTGACTTCGTGTTTGTCATTTTTTTGCGGATTTTTTTCTTGTTGAAAAGCTTTCTTTTCGTCAGCTGTCGCATCTTCGAACCACTTCTCGGCTTGACTGGTAGCGATTGGGATGGCGCGGTCATCGGTATACCCATCTGCTAACAATGCGTTGGCAATCGAAATGGCTTTCTTGCGCACTAATGGATCTAGATTTTTCATTGAAACAGGATAATCATTGACATTCCATGGCATATTGGTTCCTCCTCATGATGACTTATACTATCTCTTAGTTTACTGGCTTCTGAGAAAAAGGGAAACGATATGCTTTTTCTTTGGTTTGTAGCCCTTTTCTTTTTCCAAAAAACACCAAAAGGCATTTTCTTTTTGGTTATACAAGCGTTATATTTCCCAAAAAAAATCGAATGGTTTAGAATTTTAGTATAAAGCGAAGGAGGACGTACAAATGAGTGAACCTATATTGACTGATCCACGGGATATCTATCACACTGGCAAATTCAGCAAACAGGAACAAGATACGCCTGCTTTACAAGACGAGATGCAGCCAGAGCCAGATTGTGGTGAAGAATCTTATGTCGGCAGTCAGCAGTTGGAAAACCGCCGGGTCTTGATCACTGGTGGTGATTCAGGGATCGGGCGTGCAGCAGCGATCGCGTTTGCCCGGGAAGGGGCTGACATCGCGTTGCATTTTTTCCCAGGGGAAGAAAAAGATGCGAAAGAAGTGGCCAAATACATTGAAGATGCCGGACGTAAGGTGATATTGCTGCCATATGATCTGCGAGATGAAAGTGCCCCACAAGCAATCATTGATCAAGCGGTCGATGCGTTAGGTGGATTAGACACACTCGTGTTAAATGCAGCGCAACAGATCACCCGGCCATCGATTGCCGAATTACCGATTGAACAAGTAAAAGATACCTTCATGGTCAACATTATTTCGATGTTTGCCTTGGTCAAAGCAGCAGAGCCTCATTTACCTGCCGGCGGTGCTATCGTGACAACGACATCTGTTCAAGCCTTTAGCCCCAGTGCCCATCTGATGGATTATGCGGCTACGAAGTCAGCGATTGCAAGCTTTACGGTTAGTTTGGCGAAACAATTTGCTGAGAAAGGGATTCGTGTCAATGGTGTAGCGCCTGGTCCTATTTGGACACCATTACAATTAGATCATGGTCAGCCAGAAGATGCCTTACCAGAATTTGGCCAACAATCCTTATTGAAACGGGCAGGACAACCAGCAGAATTGGCACCAGTCTATGTCTTTTTGGCTTCCAACAAAGCAAGTTATGTTACCGCACAAATTTACGGTGTTACAGGTGGCGAAGCAATCAATTTGTAAACCCCTATGAAATAAAGCAAGCAAAGGAGGAGGTGTCTTATGAGTAAAGGGTGGAAAATCGTATCGATTGTCATTTCATTGGTCTTTATTACTGTTTTATTGCCAATCGTTTTAATGAGTAATCCTTACATGCAATTGCCTTTCGGGTTAGACAGAAATGGCAATGTTGTGTCTTATTTCTTCAACAATTTGTTTATGCGGCAATACATGTTTTGGGTAGCAGCAGTCTTGATCATTTTGTTTTTGATCGTGATTTTAGTGATTCTGTTTTATCCAAAAACAAAAACGACCTTCGTATTAAAGGAAGATAAAGGAACATTGACGATCGACAAGAAGGCGATCGAAGGACTTGTGCGTACCAAAGTCAACGACAAGGAATTTGTTGAAGGACCAAAAGTAGCAGTCAAAGCGACAAAAAATCGTCTATTGATCAAAATCAAAGGCAGATTAAAACGCACATCCGCTTTAGTTGGTAAGACCGAAAACTTAATGGCAGAGATCCAACAAGATGTGCAACGGGTTTTAGGCTCTAGTGAAAAAATCAAGGTTGAAGTCAATTATGCCAATTTTGAGCAAAAAGAAACCCCAGAAAATCCACGTGTAGAATAGGAGGGCTATCATGAACGAAATCCAAAAATACAAAATCCCATTGATTTTCGGCGCGATCGGCCTGATCATCGCATTGTTATTTGTCACGATTGGCTTTTTAAAGACAGTGCTGATCCTATTGCTGACAGGACTTGGGTTCTTATTGGGATTATATGTACAACGTACCGGTATCTTAGATGAATTTCTAAATCGACAATAATGACAATAATTTAGGAGGAATTTTACATGAGTGATAAAAACGAATTAAATAATGAAAAAACAATCAGTGCTCATCCAGATCCAGATGTGCCAAATACAGCGCATAACCCAAATGAAAATTCAGTACCAATGACAGAAGCGCCAGATCCAGTGGTACCAGGTGCCCAACGTGCGGTTGATCATAAACCGAATGGACCAAAACCAGAAGATCATCCTGCACCAGGTAATCCAAAACCAGCTGGTGATCATCCAACACCACCAACACCGCCAAAACCAGGATTTGAAGGACCTACAGGTGATGCACCAGTCAATGGTACATTGACCTATGATGATAAAGTGATTCAAAAAATCATCGGTATCGCTTTAGAACACGTGGATGGATTACTGACTGTTGATGGTGGCTTCTTCTCGAATATCGCTGAAAAATTAGTGAATACTGACAATGTGACTTCTGGTATCAATACCGAAGTCGGCAAAAAACAAGTAGCAGTCGATTTAGATATCGTGGTGGAATATGGCCGCAATATCCCAGATATCGCTGAGCAGGTCAAAGAAGTGATTGAAAGTGAAGTGTCTAAGATGACACAGTTAGAAGTTATCGAAGTCAATATCAATGTAGTTGATGTTAAAACAGTTGCAGAGTATCAAGAAGATAGCGAAACTGTGCAGGATAAAGTGTCTTCTGCAGCGTCAAAAACAGGTGATTTTGCTTCACGTCAAACAGACAAAGCGAAACATGCTGCTGCTAGAACATCTGATCGCATTGAAGAAGCAACTGAACCTCGCGTAAAATAAACGTATAGTAAAAAGAAGCATCGACTCGCTACGTCGATGCTTCTTTTTTTTGTGAAAAAAAAAGCCGACCAGCAAGTTTGGCAGCCTTGCTGGTCGAGGAAAAATGAAAAAAGTTTTTTTGGATTGATATGACTATACAGCATCTAACTTAAAGTAAACTTAAAACTGTAAATGCGTTCATTTAAAAAAGATTAATTCTCTTTTTTTCCCGTTGTCTGACCCTTGCAACTAGGCGCTTTTTGCGTTAAAGTAGGAATTAGTCTGTGAAACATTTACTGTTTCACGAAATAGAAAGGATACACTATGCGACCTGAAGAATTTCAACAAGCATTAGCGAAACACGGTATTGAATTAACGCCATTACAAATGGAACAATTTGCTGCTTATTTTAACTGTCTGATTGAGTGGAATCAAAAAATGAACTTGACGGCAATCACTGAAGAAAAAGAAGTTTATCTGAAACATTTTTTTGATTCTGTGGCGTTGGCCTTTGAAACAGATCTCGCAACACATAGTCATTTGTGTGATGTCGGTTCCGGTGCCGGTTTTCCAAGTATCCCTTTGAAAATCGTCTTTCCTGAATTAGAAATCACGATTGTTGATTCATTGAATAAACGCATTACATTTTTGCAAAATCTGGTTGCGAAACTACAATTAGAAGATGTCCATCTTTACCATGATCGTGCAGAAACATTTGGACAAAACCCGCAGTTTCGCGGGCAGTTTGACTACGTGACGGCTCGAGCTGTCGCCAGATTGAACGTCTTGACTGAGCTATGTTTGCCATTGGTCAAAAAAGCAGGCTATTTTTATGCCCTGAAAGCAGCTAAGAGTGAAGAGGAATTCATTGAAGCAAAACCAGCAATCTCACAATTAGGTGGAAAGTTCATCATGGAAAAGAGCTTTTCATTGCCTGTCAGTGGTGATGAACGACATGTGCTGATCATTCAAAAAACCAAAGAAACACCAAAGAAATATCCACGTAAACCAGGTACACCAGCGAAACAACCAATTAAGTAGGAGGAAAAGCAATGGCTCGTATTATATCAGTTGCAAATCAAAAGGGCGGTGTCGGTAAAACGACTACTACGGTCAACCTTGGTGCTAGTTTGGCATTTGGAGGTAAAAAAGTCCTATTAGTCGACATAGACGCCCAAGGAAATGCCACTAGCGGCGTCGGCATCCGCAAACCAGATGTAGATAAAGATATTTATGACGTTTTAGTCAATGAAACCCCCATCGTTGAAGCAATTTTGCCAAGCAGTCGGGAAAACTTAGATATCGTACCAGCCACGATCCAATTAGCTGGGGCTGAAATTGAATTGACCTCAATGATGGCACGAGAATCACGCCTTAAATCGGCACTAAATGAAATCAATGAACAATATGATTATATTTTTATTGATTGTCCGCCTTCATTAGGCCATTTAACGATCAATGCATTTACTGCCAGCGACTCTATTTTGATTCCTGTTCAATGTGAATATTACGCCTTAGAAGGATTGAGCCAGTTGTTGAATACAGTTCGTTTAGTCCAAAAACACTTTAATCCAGAGTTAGAAATCGAAGGTGTCTTGTTAACGATGTACGATGCCAGAACCAATCTGGGCGCTGAGGTCGTTGAAGAAGTCCGTCGCTACTTCCAAGAAAAAGTCTATGAAACGATCATTCCAAGGAATATACGTTTATCTGAAGCGCCTAGCCATGGATTGTCGATCATTGATTATGATCCGCGTTCTAAAGGGGCGGAAGTGTATCAAACGTTAGCAAAGGAAGTGTTAGCACGTGAAGAATAAAGGGAAAGGATTGGGTCGCGGCATCGATGCCTTGTTTCAAGATCTGCAAGGATTAGAAGAAGTCGATATCAAGACTGAAAAAGTCGTTGAGATTCCACTAAATGAATTGCGACCAAATCCATATCAACCACGAAAAACGTTTGACGAACTTTCTTTGCAAGAATTGGCCAACTCAGTCCAACATGCAGGGGTCTTTCAACCGATCATTGTTCGCCAATCTACAGTTAAGGGCTATGAGATCATTGCTGGTGAACGTCGTTTTCGTGCCTCTAAACTAGCAGGTAAAGAAACGATTCCAGCAATTATCCGCAACTTTGATGAAGAAGCGATGATGCAAGTCGCCGTTTTAGAAAATCTGCAAAGAGAAGATTTGAACCCATTAGAAGAAGCCGAAGCCTATGATATGCTGATGAAAAATCTTAAACTGACACAAGCTGAAGTGGCTGAACGTCTGGGTAAAAGTCGACCTTATATTGCGAATTACCTGCGATTGCTGACATTGCCTAAACTTGTCAAAGAAATGGTGCAAGACAACCGTTTATCGATGGGGCAAGCCCGAACGTTGTTGGGTTTGAAAAATAAAGACCAAATCTTAAAATTAGCCAATCGTTGTGTGAAGGAAAACTTTACTGTACGTCAATTAGAACAGTTGGTTTCTGAAATGAATGATACCAAAAATGAAAAGAAAAAAGTCCCTCGTTTGATTCGGGAAAAGCCGTATTATCTGCGTGAAAGCGAAGACCGCTTAATGGATAAATTCGGCACGAATGTTGAGATTCGCGAAAAAGAAGGCAAAGGGAAAATCGAAATCGAGTATTTGTCTCAAAAAGATTTGACCCGTATTTTAGATTTGTTGCATATTCAATTTGATGAAGCTTGAGGTGATAAAGAATGTATGATCTTGGCGATATTGTCGAAATGAAGAAACCACATGCCTGCAAGGCAAATCGGTGGGAAATCATCCGTATGGGTGCCGATATCAAAATCAAATGTACTAATTGTGGGCACATCGTGATGTTGACCCGACGCGATTTTGATAAAAAAATGAAAAAAATCCTAGAAAAAAACGAGAAAGAGTGAAGTAAATTATGGCGTTAACAGCCGGAATCGTCGGTCTACCAAACGTAGGCAAATCGACTTTATTTAATGCAATCACGAAGGCAGGCGCAGAAGCGGCCAACTATCCCTTCGCAACGATCGACCCGAATGTAGGAATGGTGGAAGTGCCAGATTGGCGCTTGCAACGATTAACAGAGTTGGTTCATCCTAAGAAGACTGTACCAACAACTTTTGAGTTTACTGATATTGCCGGAATCGTACGAGGGGCTAGTAAAGGAGAAGGCCTAGGCAATCAATTCTTGAGCCATATTCGTCAAGTGGATGCCATTTGTCACGTAGTCCGTTGTTTTGATGATGACAATATCACTCACGTAGAAGGACGGGTCGACCCATTAGCCGATATCGATACGATCAATTTGGAATTGGTATTAGCCGATTTGGAATCTGTCAACAAACGTTACACACGGGTAGCTAAGATCGCCAAAACCAAAGACAAAGATGCGGTGGCAGAATTGGCAGTATTAGACAAAATCAAACCAGTCTTAGAAGAAGGTATCTCTGCTCGGTCAATCGAATTTACTGAAGAAGAACAACGAATCGTCAAAAGTTTGTTTCTATTGACCACGAAGCCTGTTCTTTATGTTGCCAATGTCGCTGAAGACGATGTGGCCGATTTTGACCATAACGACTATGTCAATAAAGTCAAAGAGTTTGCCAATAGTGAAAACGCAGAAGTCATTGTGATCAGTGCGAGAGCCGAAGAAGAGATCGCTGAACTTGAAGAAGAAGACAAAGCTGATTTCTTGGAGGCATTAGGGATCGAAGAGTCAGGTTTGGATCAATTGATTCGGGCAGCCTATGATCTGCTGGGCCTAGCTACTTACTTTACAGCTGGGGAACAAGAAGTCCGGGCTTGGACATTCCGCAAAGGAATCAAAGCACCTCAAGCAGCTGGTATCATTCATACAGACTTTGAACGAGGGTTCATTCGAGCAGAAACTGTCTCTTTTGAAGACCTAGATCAATATGGTACGATGCAAGCAGCCAAAGAAGCCGGTCGGGTTCGTTTGGAAGGAAAAGAATACATCGTGCAAGATGGCGATGTCATGTTGTTCCGTTTTAACGTATAAAGGGCTTTCTTCCTAAGGAATTTGTGGTAAAATGTCCATTGTGAAGAAAATGCGCAGAAGGGAGAATCAATTCATGGAACCAGAAACTCTGCGAAATTATGTTTCCGAAAATCGTGAATTTGAACAGCAATTAACAAAACGCAACCAACAATATATTTTTGATTTAAAAAAATCATTAGACGCAGCCAATCTTTCTGAAGAGGAAAAGACCGTTGCACTGCATGAAATACTGCCGGTTCTAGTAAAAGAACAAAAAGGTGGTAAGACAGCTAGACAATTGTTTGGGACGGTGTCCGAAAGAACAGAGGCAATCATCAATAAACCGGTTGAGCAAAAAGAATCAGGACCGTTTTTGATGTGGTTAGACAATACTTTGCTGATCCTTGGTATATTTGGATTGATGCTAGGTGTCATGGGCATCTTTACTCGTGGACAAGCACAACCTTATGGTCTGTTGACCTTGTTCTTGATGGCAATCTTAGCCGGATGGGTCTTCTATTTGATGTATAAATATATGTATCAATATGAACGGCCTGGTGCAGACAAAAGCAAACGACCTAAGATGTGGAAAATCATTTTGATTTTGGTTGGCGCATTTTTATTATGGATCGTTGTGATTTCTCTTTCTGCTATGATTCCAGCACCATACAACCCACAAGTCGATCCAGTGATCGAAGCCTTGATCGGTGCAGTTGCATTGGCGGCTAAGTATTACTTGAAACGCAAATACAATATTATCAGTAGTCTATCAGTCCCTAGAGGCTGATTATCTGCCCAGTTGTTTCTCTTTTTTGCAAAAAGAAAACAACTGGGATTTTTTTTGCTTGACAATAGATCTAAAAGACCTATAATAAGCAAGTCGATAGATCTAAAAGACTGATATAAAATGTAAAGGAGGCACTTATGTACGATCTACTATTATTGGGTTCCTTGGTTGGCGGCGATAAGACCGGCTATAAACTGCAGAAAATCGTTGGGTCTGCGTTACAGCCCATGCGCAAAGTGTCAAGTGGTGTCTTATATCCATCCTTAGAGAAGTTAGAAAAAGAAGGATTGATTACCTCAACAGAGCAGCAGGATGTGAGGAAGACCAAATTATGGCATATTACTGCTGCGGGTACAGCGCGCTTTGCTGAACTCATGCAAAATGATATTCCATCGGATGCAAAACGAAATGATATGATCCATTTCAAATTACGTTCATTAAACAGTGTGTCGATGCCAGTTCAATTAAAGATTTTGACCGAATTTCAATTGTTTATCGAAAGTGATCTTTTGTTTTATCAACAAGCCCAACGTGATATGCTGGTTCATCGGGAAGAATATCCAGATCAGGCGCCGCGATTTGATGTCATCGTTTCAGCTTATGACCTTGATATTCAATTGGCGCAAACCAAACTTTCGTGGATCAAGCAGCAGATTGAGCAACGGAAAACATTGGGATAAAACTGCAACAGAATTTATATATAGGAGTGTTGAATCGCTATGGAAAAAGCGTCAAAAAAATGGCTTTCATTGATTGCCATGTCGTTAGGGGTATTTATGGGTCTTTTGGATGTAACAGTGGTCAATGTAGCGTTGCCCACGATGCAAAAAGCCTTTGATGCACCCTTTACTCAATTACAATGGGTATTAAATGCCTATACACTTGTTTTCGCGGTCACATTACTGGTTGTTTCTAAATTAGGTGATATGTATGGGCGCAAAAAGATTTTCTTAGGCAGTTTGGTGATCTTTATTGCCGCTTCTGTCTTGAATGGTTTTGCACCCTCGTTGCTGATTTTGGATATTGGTCGGGGGATTCAGGCCGTCGGTGGTGCAGGGATGATGTCTTTGTCGATGGCATTGGTTGCATCCAACTTCGAAGGCAAGCAGCGTGGTTTGGCATTAGGGATCTTAGGGTCAGTCATCGGGTTATCTTCGGCTTCTGGTCCGCTAGTTGGTGGATTATTGGTGGATGCCTTTGGGTGGGAATCAATTTTCTTTATCAACTTGCCTGTGGGAATCATCGCGGTACTGATGACGATTTATTTTGTTGATGAAACACCCAGTTATGGACGAAATCAAAAAATCGATGTGCTGGGAATGGTCCTTTCAACTGCTGCTTTATTCAGTGCCATTTATGGATTGATCCAAAAAGAGACCCACTTGGATTGGGCTTGGACAGATTTTAGCGTTGGCGGCTGGTTGGTGCTAGCGATTATTTTCTTGGCTTTATTCATTGTCACTGAAGCCAAAGTCAAAGAACCAATGATGAATTTAAAGATGTTTAAAAATATCAATTTTGTGGGCTCCGTGATTGTGGCCTTTGCATTAGGATCTGGTATTTATGCGTTTAATACGTATCTGACTGTTTTGATGCAAAATTATATCGGCTGGTCGGCCTTTGATACAGGTGTGCGCCAATTGGCACTTTCCGTTTGGTCATTGATCTTAGGCCCGGTTGTTGGTATCTTAGGCAACAAGTTTGCCAAGAAATGGATGATTGCTGCTGGATTATTGATCAGTGGCGGAGGCTTCTTGTTCTTGATTGGCCAACTATCGCCAACGATGGGATATGGACAATTATGGCCGACATTGGTGATGATCGGTATTGCCAATGGTATCGTCAATCCGCTGCTGAACTCTGCTGGATTAGAAGGCGTCGCGCCTCAAGAAGTGGGGATGGCCTCAGGTCTGTTGAATGTGTTCCGCCAGTTTGGTACGAGTTTCGGTGTGGTGATTTTAGGTCTGGTTGAAGCCAACCGCTATGCAGAAGTTGTCAATGTCCATGCGGATAAGATGAATATACCTATCAAATTGACAGATAGCTTGATCAGTGCCGGTCCTTTTTCTGGTCATGAGATTGCTTTTTCGGATGCAGTCAACCAAGCGCCTTTTGCAGCTGAATTGCAAAAAACTGTTGTTCAGGCTTTCGATAGCGGGTTGACACATATTTGTTATGTCGCAGGTATCGTGGTTGTGATCGGTGCAATCGGTGCAGCTATTTTTATGAGAGAAAATAAATCTGCTGTATAATCGAGAATGATTCGATGAGATATCAGCCCTCACTTTTGCAGCTAGGTGCTTCTTATTAGAAGGATCTGGCTGCTTTTTTTTGGTCCACTAGGTCTGATTGCTGGTCTGTACGAAAAGTGGACGTGGCAGATTAGTTTCTTCAAAAGCAGCGTATTTTGAGAAAATAAAAGTCGATTATGAGAATTGCGATTCTGATTACGTATGATAAATAAGAAAGCTTTCCGAAAGGTTGACTTATGAAAAGAATTTTGATATTTTTTTTAAAATACCTAAAAACTTTAAGGAGTGGTTACAAAAATGTCCAACTGGGAAACCAAATTTGTAAAAAAAGGGTTAACGTTCGATGATGTCTTATTGATTCCTGCAGAAAGTCACGTGTTGCCAAACGATGTGGATATGCGTGTGCAACTTGCCCCGAATATTACGTTGAATATACCAATCATGAGTGCCAGTATGGATACAGTAACTGATAGTAAAATGGCCATTTCAATGGCACGTCAAGGTGGATTAGGCGTGATCCATAAGAACATGAGTATTGCTGCGCAAGCTGATGAAGTCCGTAAAGTCAAACGCTCAGAAAGTGGCGTGATCATCGATCCATTTTTCTTAACACCAAGCCACCTCGTAGCTGATGCAGAACATTTGATGAGCAAATACCGTATCAGTGGTGTACCTATTGTCGAAACGATGGAAAATCGTATCCTTGTCGGCATTATCACCAACCGTGATATGCGCTTTGTCACAGATTATACGATGTCTATTGATGATGTCATGACGAAAGAACAATTGATCACAGCTCCTGTAGGTACTTCATTGAAAGATGCCGAAAAAATCTTGCAACAACATAAAATTGAAAAATTGCCGATTGTTGATGAAGAAGGACGCTTAAGCGGCTTGATCACAATCAAAGATATCGAAAAAGTCATTGAATTCCCGAACGCTGCCAAAGATACACATGGCCGTCTTTTAGTGGCCGCAGCAGTGGGTGTCACGAGTGATACGTTTGAACGGGCACAAGCATTATTAGATGCAGGTGCTGACGCTATTGTGATCGATACTGCCCATGGCCATAGTGCAGGCGTGCTGCGTAAAATTTCTGAAATCCGTGGTCAATTCCCTGAAGCAACATTGATTGCTGGAAATGTCGCAACAGCAGAAGGCACGAAAGCACTGTATGATGCAGGTGTCGATGTCGTGAAGGTCGGAATTGGTCCAGGTTCGATTTGTACGACCCGGGTCGTTGCTGGTGTAGGTGTTCCTCAGTTGACGGCTATCTACGATGCAGCTTCTGTTGCCCGTCAATATGGCAAAGCGATTATTGCAGATGGCGGAATCAAATATTCTGGCGATATTGTGAAAGCATTAGCAGCTGGCGGTCATGCAGTCATGTTAGGCAGTATGTTAGCCGGTACCGATGAATCACCAGGTGAATTTGAAATTTATCAAGGCCGCCGCTTCAAGACTTATCGTGGTATGGGTTCACTAGGTGCAATGGAAAAAGGTTCCAGTGATCGTTATTTCCAAGGCGGCGTCAACGAAGCCAATAAATTGGTTCCAGAAGGTATTGAAGGACGCGTGGCATACAAAGGGAGTGTTTCTGATATCATTTTCCAAATGATTGGTGGATTGAAATCAGGTATGGGTTATGTCGGTGCAGCTAATTTACAACAATTACGCGACGAAGCCCAATTTATTCAAATGAGTGGCAATGGACTAAAAGAATCACATCCTCACGATGTTCAAATCACAAAAGAAGCACCAAACTATTCAGTGAAATCTTAATAGTTTTCACGTGAAACATTCAAAAAGACATCTGTACCTCAATTTGAGGCCGCAGATGTCTTTTTTTTATTCGTTCGATTTCAATGCATCGATCATATTGATGTGGGTCAATTTTATATGAGTGACAAACATAACGATAACAGTAAAGAGAATGGTCATTCCGCCTGCTAAAGCATATGCCGGCCAATTGATTACGAGAGGAAAGACCATATTTTCCATGGACGCTTGCGCGAGAATAAAGTCCGTCAAGAAGTAACCAACCCCATAACCGGCCAAAATCCCGAATAGTGTAAAGACAATATTTTCACGAACAATATACATCGTGACTTCCTTATTGTAAAAACCTAACACTTTGATCGTAGATAGTTCACGAATTCGTTCTGATACATTGATATTTGTTAAGTTATATAAAACGACAAAAGCCAATGCGCCAGATAGTACAACGAGTATCAAGACAATGGAGTCTAGATTGCCCATCGATTCATTTTGGGTATTGATTTGCGCGGATAGAAAAGTGGTATTCTTGACACTATCTGTTTCCAACAAAGCAGTTGAAAGGTTTTGTTCTTGCTTTTGACTCATTGTATCGCTCTTAAGTAATAAAGTATTAGGTGCAAAGGCGGTATTGGTCATTGCTTCATACGTTTCTTGCGAAAGGTACAAAGAATTTCCTAAGTAGTTCTCAGCAATCCCACTGATTTTTACATCAAAAGATTCTTGATCACTATTATAGAAAGTCAAAGTATCTCCTACGTTGATATCATAAAGTTCGGCATATTTCATGGTTAAGACTGCACCATTATCGGTCAAAGGCAATGGATTGCCATCTAATGAGGTCAAATGTACATAATCTGCAAAATCTTCGCTATCTGCAGGGACCATCAAAGTCAGACTCTGTTTTCCTTGATTTTCAGGACGAATCTCGATGGTTTCACTATTGACTGCTAATGTGTGGGTCACTTTTGTATCGTCAGCAATCGCCTTTTCGGCTTTGTCTAATGTAGCTTCTTTGTTATCAGACAGGGTAACGACCGCCTGATAATCGGTAATCGGTCCAAATTGTTTGCTGGTGACAGCACCAAGGGAATCTTTCAAGCCTACACCAGCGACCATCAATCCCGTACAGCCTGCAATTCCTATGACTGCCATGACCATGCGTGATTTATAGCGGAATATATTTCGGAAACTTACTTTTTGATTAAAACTTAATCGAGACCATAATGGCGTAATTCTTTCCAAGAAAATCCGTTTCCCTGGTTTTGGTGCGCGTACTTGTAATAATTGTGCTGGTTTTTCCCGCAATTCCTTGATCAAAACAAAAAGACAGGCACCGAGTGCAGCAATCAAAAAGGCAATGGCAGCTAAAATGATTGGCGACCAAACATAATAGACACGGATACCATCCAAAAGATAGCGATCACTTGATAGAAAATAAATCAAGCGAGGCAACAGCTCGGTTCCTAAAATGGCACCGCTGGTGATGCCGATCACGGAAGAAAGCATGGCATAAATCAAATATTTGATCGATATTTCTGCTTTTCCATAACCTAATGCTTTCAAGGTACCAATTTCTTTACGATTTTCTTCTACCATTCGCGATAACGTTGTAAAGGTAATCAAGGCGGCAATAAAAAAGAAGAATACTGGGAAGACATTGGCAATAGCTGCTATCCGATCTGATAATCCGCCATATTCTTGAAAACCAGGATTGTCTTTGCGCTGGTTATAGAGATATGTGGGTTCTTCTAAAGCATCTAAGTCAGCCAAATTATCCTGAATGGTTTGTTGCGCTTCATCTAATTGCGCTTGTTGGGCATCAAGGGTTTCTTGCTGTTGGGTCAACTCAGCTTCGCCAGCAGCGATTTGGGCGCTAAGGGCTGCTTGTTGTGTTTGCGGCAATTGACTTAAAGCGGCTTTTTGTTCATTCAGTTGTTCTTTGGCAGCATCGAGTTGTGCTTGTCCGTCATCAAGTTTGGCCTGATTGTCCGCTAACTCATCTTGTGCGGGTGTGATATCTTCCATGGCATCTGCTTTGATTTCAGCCAAGCGTTCTTGCGGTCGATCGGCAAAGAGTGCTTCGATCGATTCTTGATGACTGTCCATCTTCTCTTCATACGCATCAGAATAAGTCTCTAAAGATTGAACATCGTCAAAGGAGAAGTAGAGAATCGATTTGACCTCCATCGTGAATGCTGATTCAGGCACATAAGCGAAGTAGGAAACGACACCACTACCGACGTTTGCATAGCCGCGTTCTGCAACACTGATATAGATCGGTGAGTCAGCAAAACCAACGATCGTGTAGCTTTCCTCAGATAAATTATCCGTATCATCAAAGGTGTAAGCATCACCTAAACGGTAGCCATAGTTTTTGGCTTCGGCATCTAAAATGATTTCATCTTTTTCTTCGGGCAAACGTCCTTCTTTGACCAAAAGCTGATTCAGCGTTTGCTCTTTATTAAAAGAGTTGACTTGAACGACTTCATCGCTATTTACTGTGGCATAAAACTGGTAAGCAGATTCTACATGGGCGTCGGCTTTCGCTGCAACATCCAGGTCTTCATCTGTAAGGCCTAAAGTGGATGTGACTTGCAGGTCAGCCAACTGCTGGCTATCCACATAAGCACTGGCTGAGTGGTTCAAAATCGGGCCGGTAGCTTTGACGCCGACAAATAGAAAAGTACCGAGGAAAATAATCAGGGTAATGGCAATGAAACGGCCTTTGGATTGACCGATCTCACGGAAACTGGCTTTTAAATAGGTTTTATTTTTCATCAGAGCCTCCTACCAAACGATATCATCGATAGAGATCGGCTGTTTATTTTCTTCAATCGAACGTACCGTAGCATCATTGATATGGATCACCCGATCAGCGATGGGTGCGATGGCACTGTTGTGGGTGATGATCAGTACGGTATTGCCATTTTCACGACTGGCATTTTGCAAGAGCTTCAGTACTTGCTTGCCGGTTTCAAAATCTAGGGCACCTGTTGGTTCATCACATAGCAGCAATTTAGGGTTCTTCGCCAGTGCTCGGGCAATAGAGACGCGCTGCTGCTCACCGCCGGAAAGCTGAGCTGGAAAATTGTTTTTTCGATTCTCTAAACCGACTTGTGCCAATACCACATCAGGATCTAATGCATTTGGAGACACCTCGGTCGCCAATTCGATATTCTCTTTGGCGGTCAAATTAGGCACTAAATTGTAGAATTGAAAGACGAAACCGACGTCTTTGCGGCGATACTCCGTCAATTGCTTGTCAGAGAACTGGGCGATGTCTACTTGATCGATAATGATTTGTCCTTCATCGGGAGAATCCATGCCACCTAAAATATTTAAGACTGTTGATTTTCCAGCACCACTAGGACCTAAGATAACCACCAATTCACCTTCTTCAATCGAAAAAGAAAGGTGATCATTGGCAGTAATCGTGGTTTCACCCATTTGATATCTTTTACATTCATTTTTTACTTCAACATAACTCATTCAAAGGCCTCCATTTAATAAACACGTGTTGATTTAATCACATGGTGTTAGTATACTAAGAAAGAAAAGCGAGGGCAATCCTCAATACTTATTGAAATGTCATAAAATAAACAAATAAAAAGAAAGTGTTGAAAAGAAAGGAGTATCTGATGGCAGGAATAGCGGGGAATCGTCGGACACTATACTCGAAGAAAGTGATTAGACAAGCGTTTCAAGACTTATTGTTAGAAAAAGACTATGCTAAGATCACAATCAAAGAAATTGCTGAGCGAGCAGATATCAACCGGGGAACTTTTTATAAATATTATAAGGACACAGCTGCATTACTTGAAGAGATCGAAGCGGAATTG
Organism: Enterococcus sp. DIV0876; assembly: GCF_050529585.1. Taxonomy (GTDB): domain Bacteria; phylum Bacillota; class Bacilli; order Lactobacillales; family Enterococcaceae; genus Enterococcus_D. The sequence continues at coordinate 3,093,940 of NZ_CP172882.1, read as the reverse complement.
GTACATGAAATTGCAGATAACTTACAGAAAGAAAGTCTTTCTCTTGATTTATGGCTCGCCAAACTACTGACTATTTTATACGACAATCCAAGTACCACGCATTTGATTTTGTTGAACAATAGCCATTTATTGAATTTATTGTTAACTGAAATCAAACCGGAAACCTTCAAACGCTTTGCGCTATATTTTAAAGAAGCGACAACAGCAGAATTGGAATTGTGTTTAAGCTATTTTGTCTGCGGTTCGATTGGATTGATCGAACGATGGTTAAAAGATTTTCCTGAAATGGCACCAGATGCAGTAGCTTCATTGCTGATCCAGATATTTGCTACAAATGTTTATGGGGGAGAATAGGAAGAAACCGCCGAGAAATGTATCTCGGCGGTTTCTTTTGTGATTGATCATCGCATAGAATCAATCTTTATTCAACTAAGCGTTCATCAGTCATACCAAAGTATTGGTGGAGCGGTTTTTGCTTACCAGCCAACAATTGATCGACCGTTACGAACGTATAACCTTCTTCTTTTAACATTTTAATAATACCAGGTACGGCTTTGACAGATTGTGGGTGGATATCATGGATCAAAATAATGGCGCCATTAAACGCATTTTGTTTGACGACTGCATTGATCTTGCCAGGATCTTTTGATTTCCAATCTTGAGAATCAATATCCCATTGAATGATCGGCATAGCCACTGTCTCTGCACTTTTTTTGTCAATGGCACCATATGGCGGACGTAGATTTCTTGGCAGCGTACCGGTTGCTTTGAAAATAGCTTCATCGGTTTTAATGATTTCTTCTCTTAGGTCATCGACTGATAATGTATTTAATTGAGGATGAGAGTAAGAGTGACTAGCTATTTCATGTCCAGCTTCAGCGACTTTCTTGGCTGAGTCAGGATACTGCGCCACCATTTGACCAAGCATGAAGAAGGTAGCTTTGACATCATTTTCTTTCAAAATATCTAGTAAATTTAAAGTAGAAGAGTCATTTGGCCCATCATCAAAGGTCAAAGCGATATATTTTTTATTTTCATCTAGGACAGGTAACGCGTCTTTGACACTCTCTGCTTTCACTAAATCTGTATCGATGAAGGCAGCAATATCTTTATAAGCCAATGTGATTTTGTCCACACCAGTTTTATTTTCTGGTAATTCGATCGTCAATTTCTCTGGATCATAGGTCATTTTTGAATCAAAAGTGATTTTATCCATGGTTAAAACAGCATCGATGATTTTATCTGGATCATCGGATTGTTCCAGAATCTTTTGCTCGATCACTTGTTGGATACCTAAAAGACTTGCTTGATCTGGAATCAAGTCTTTGATGGTCAAAGCGGTTTTTGTTTTTTCAGAAACATAGACAGGGGATTCTGTTAGGGTATCTGCATCTTTAAATTTTCCAGACTCTCGATTCCAAACATAGCTGTCGGCTTGTAAAGAATAAACGGACACTTTCGAAGAGACGGCTTGCGATTTGACTTGTGCAATCGTTACGATTTCTTTTTCACTGTGTTTCTTGTCAAGTTTTTCAACCAATGCTGTCAGTTTGCTGGTTGCATCACTGATAGGCATCTTGCTATCATCCTGTGGGCGATAGATCACTTCTTTGCGGTCACCTTTGGCTAATAGCTGGCTTTCGGTTTCTAGACCATTTTGCGCTTGTTCTTCCGCAACCTTATCCAGTAAAGCGCTAGCTGCAGCTTCATATTTTTCCTGAGCCTCTTTTTCTTGTTGTTGTAATGTATAGGCGATATAACCAGCCGTTGCGATGATCACGATGATCAATAATGCGACTAAGCCGAAAATATATTTTCCATAAGGGTTTTTCCTTTTTGAAGTCAAGGAATTTGACTTATCTGAGTGGACCTCATTTTTTGGATGATTGTTATCCAGAGTGTTTTTGTCCTCTTCGTTGGCTGTTTCGGTGGTCTTTTTATGTAAATCACTACGACGAGCATACGTTTCTTTATCAGGCATTTGGCTTGATCCCTCCATTTATCATCATAAAGTAAACCAAATGTAACACAATCGTAACATTCTTTCAATATAGGTGATTTCTTTCTTAGTATATTTAAAGAAACGGTACTTTTTTCTAATATATCATCTTAAAAAAACGTTGGTTTTTTAATATTTGATCAAAAAGGATTGAAATCCTTGTACATCACTTGCACAAATGGGTAGCCTGCTAACCAAAATGTTGCTAAAAAAGCTATGACTACAAAACTGTAGTCATAGCTCTCGTTTACGCTTTTTCGATTTTGGTCAAACCACCCATGTAAGGTACGAGTACTTCTGGAATCGTCACACTGCCATCTTCGTTTTGATTATTTTCTAAGACTGCTGCAACTGTTCGACCAACTGCTAGACCAGATCCATTTAATGTATGCATATAATGGATTTTGCCTTCATGATCACGATAACGAATCATTGCACGGCGGGCTTGGAAATCTTCACAGTTTGAACAAGAACTGATTTCACGATAGGTATCTTGCGCTGGGATCCACACTTCTAAATCGTAGGTCTTAGCCGCTGAAAAGCCCATATCGCCAGTACATAAGGCCATGACACGGTATGGTAGGTTCAGTTTTTGCAAAATATCTTCTGCGTTGCCTGTCATTTTTTCTAGTTCATCATAAGAATGCTGTGCATCACTAAATTTGACCATTTCAACTTTGTTAAATTGATGTAGACGTATCAAACCTCGGGTATCCCGGCCTGCGCTACCAGCTTCTGAACGAAATGATGGGCTGAGTGCTGTAAAGTATATAGGCAGTTGAGCGCCATCTAAAATCTCACCATTATAGTAATTGGTCAAAGGCACTTCTGCAGTTGGGATCAATGTAAGATCTGTATCTGCCAATTGGAAAACATCTTCTTTGAATTTTGGAAATTGACCAGTACCAAACATCGATTGGCTATTGACGATATAAGGGGTCATCATTTCCGTGTAGCCATGCTCATAAACATGCTGATCCAGCATAAAGTTATATAAGGCACGTTCCAAGCGAGCGCCCAAGCCTTTGTAATAAACAAAACGACTTCCCGAAACTTTTGCTCCGCGTTCGAAATCTAAAATTCCTAGTTCTTCTGCAATTTCCCAGTGAGGTTTTGGCTTGAAATCGTATGTTTTGGGTGCCGACCAACGTCGTACTTCAACATTGTCTTCTTCATTTTGTCCGATGGGTACTGAATCATTCGGTAAGTTTGGGAGTGTCGTAGCAATTTGCTTGATTTCTTCATCGATTTGATCAATGGCTTCATCTAATTGCTTGATTTGACTGCCGACTTCTTTCATTTGCGCGATTTTATCTGTCGCATCTTCTTTGGCACGTTTCAAAGCTGCGATTTCTCCAGAAACGTCATTGCGCAATTTTTTTAATTCCTCTGTTTTAACTAATTGCTGTCTGCGTTGTTCATCGAGTGATAAGAAATGGTCCAGCACTTCGGCTTTCACACCCCGTGTAGCTAACTTTTGCTGGACTTCTTCAAAGTTTTGGCGAATCATTTTTACATCTAACATAATTTACTTCCTCCTCTTTTTGCAAACAAAAAATGGCTATTCCGATCCCTTATTGCTTGGGACGAAATAACCATTCGCGGTGCCACCCAAGTTCAGCTGCAGCTGCCCTTGATACTCGTATCGTGAGTCAACGATTTTTCTTTCGAAAAATACACATCAAAGAACTGGATTCTATCCGTCTCATCACTGATTCTCACCAACCATCAGCTCTCTGGAGAAAAAACGCATGTACTAGGTTCTGTGTTTATATTATTTACCATAGCATAACGAAAAATAGTTTTTTCGTCAACCATAGTTCTGTGTTGTTGAAAGATTGTTTCGTTTCAACGGCAGGTGGATAATAAAGGAAGTCCATTCAGGGGTCGATTTTGCGTAAATATAGCCACCATGTAAGGCAACGATACTTTGTGCAATAGCCAATCCCAAACCAGTACCGCCGGTTTCTTGGGACCGAGATTCTTCCACGCGATAGAAACGATCAAAAAGTGAATCTAAAGCTTGTTTTGGGATCATCTGACCATTATTTTTCACAGTTAGGATCGCTTCAGTCCCGACTTTTTCCACTTCCATGCGTATGGTGTCCGCACCCTTACCGTATTTCAGTGCATTAGAGAGGAGATTATTGAAGACGCGCACCAGTTTTTCGGTATCTCCATCCATTTCAATATGATCAGGCCGCGTGTAGGTTTCGATTTTGATTCCTTTGCGGTTGGCTTCTAATTCAAAGTCTGCAGCGAGTTGTTCGACAAATTGTGCCATATCGAAAGGGACCAAGTTGATCGGTACGCTTGGCTGGCGCACTTTTGTATACTCGAATAAGTCGTCTACCAAGGATTTCATTTGTTTGGCTTTCACATAAGCTGTATGGGTATATTTCAATAATTCTTCCTCAGAATGATATTGACGATCCTCAATCAATCCTAGATAGCCAATGATTGAAGTCAGCGGCGTCCGGATGTCGTGACTAACATTTGTGATCAGTTCATCTTTCGATTGTTCGATCCGCCGTTCGTCTTGAATTGCAGCTACTGTGCTGTCGACGAGTACATTGATATTTGACACGACCCGATTGAGATCGCCTCTTAGTTCAAAGGGGATTCGATGGTCATAGTTGCCTTCAGCAATGTAATGCAATTCGCTAATGATATGGCGTAGTTGCATTTGATGATAACGGCGAATCAAACGCCAATACAAAACGATCACATCTAAAAAGAAAAATAATGGAAGAATGAAATTTCGACCGCTTCTAAAAATATCTGTATTGAAGGCATCAGTAAAGGCGGTTTTTGATTCATAGATCGCTTCTACCAAAAGGGGAGAGTTTTCCCGCACCGAAGTACCAACGACAATAATTGCGACATTTAATAGAAGTAAAAGAACCACTGTGATGATTCCTTCAGCAAAAAGTTCGCTGATTTCCTTTGAAGTCAGTGTAATACGCTTCTTTTTCTCAACAGGTTTACTTCGCATCTATTTTGTAGCCAACTCCCCACACTGTTTGAATGACTTTCTCTCCATCGGTTGCTTCTTCAATCTTATCTCTCAGGTGACTGACATGGACCATAACAGTTTTCGCTGAAACAACGCTCTCTTGTTTCCATACTCGCTCGAAAATCTCATCAGCACTGAATACTCGATTAGGGTGAGAAGCAAGTAAATATAAAATACCAAACTCTAATGCAGTCAATTGGATTTCATTACCATCGATCGTCTTGACCTCGTGAGAGTCACGATTAATGATCAGTGAGCTAACCTCCAATATTTCCGGTTGATTCGAAGGGGTTTGCATTTTGGTTCTTCTCAATAATGATTTCACTCGCGCCATGACTTCTAATGGATTGAATGGTTTGGTTACATAATCATCTGCACCAGCAACTAGTCCACGAATTTTATCCATATCAGTCGTTTTGGCGGTCAGCATGATGATTGGAATTTGAGATTCCTTTCGCAATTCTTTCACGACTTGCATGCCATCCATTTCGGGCATCATGATATCTAATATGAGAAGCTCAATATCAGCAGTGGTCCTAATTTTAGATAAGGCTTCTTTTCCATCATAAGCTTTAACTGCCTCGTATCCTTCATTGTGTAAGTAAATACTCAATAGTTCAACAATCTCTTTATCATCATCTGCTACCAATATCTTCATATGTATCCTCCTAGGAACAATATTCTTTTCTCCATTTTAGCAAATAATCAACAAAATGAACAAATTCAAACTTAAATTTATAAGAATGCTATGAATTGTAGAGAGATAAATAAGAAAACACGAACGATAATCCTTTAAAAATATCAATTCAAGTGAATTGACGAACAAAAAGCGGAAAATAATCACAGATAAGTAGTGGAAACGCACTAACTAGAAACGTTGGTCTATCAAGCATTTGGGGGTTGACGAATCAGATTAAAGTTGGTATATTATTACATGTGCCAAATGACCTGAGAGGTCGAAAAAACTTTTTGAAAAAAAGGGTTGACGCACAAGAATACAAATGATATTATAACGAAGTCGCAAAAATAAAACGATTAACGGTTGTTGATATGACAACAAATTAATTGAAAAAAGTTGTTGACAAATAACAAATCATTTGTTATCATAATGAAGTTGCTAAGGCAGCCGCAACGTTGTTGAAGAAACAACGAGCGAAAAAAACTTTTATAAAAAGTGTTGACAATCACTTGTCACTCTGATATGATATAAAAGTTGCTAACGCAACAACGTAGACCTTTGAAAACTGAACAAAGCAAGCAAACGAACCAATGTGTAGGACGCTTCATTATATGAAGCAAATACATGCAAGCAATAGCTAGCAAAAGTTAATTTTTATGAGCTTAACGATCCTTTGGATCGTTCAAACAAATCATTATGAGAGTTTGATCCTGGCTCAGGACGAACGCTGGCGGCGTGCCTAATACATGCAAGTCGAACGCTTTTTCTTTCACCGGAGCTTGCTCCACCGAAAGAAAAAGAGTGGCGAACGGGTGAGTAACACGTGGGTAACCTGCCCATCAGAAGGGGATAACACTTGGAAACAGGTGCTAATACCGTATAACACTATTTTCCGCATGGAAGAAAGTTGAAAGGCGCTTTTGCGTCACTGATGGATGGACCCGCGGTGCATTAGCTAGTTGGTGAGGTAACGGCTCACCAAGGCAACGATGCATAGCCGACCTGAGAGGGTGATCGGCCACACTGGGACTGAGACACGGCCCAGACTCCTACGGGAGGCAGCAGTAGGGAATCTTCGGCAATGGACGAAAGTCTGACCGAGCAACGCCGCGTGAGTGAAGAAGGTTTTCGGATCGTAAAACTCTGTTGTTAGAGAAGAACAAGGATGAGAGTAGAACGTTCATCCCTTGACGGTATCTAACCAGAAAGCCACGGCTAACTACGTGCCAGCAGCCGCGGTAATACGTAGGTGGCAAGCGTTGTCCGGATTTATTGGGCGTAAAGCGAGCGCAGGCGGTTTCTTAAGTCTGATGTGAAAGCCCCCGGCTCAACCGGGGAGGGTCATTGGAAACTGGGAGACTTGAGTGCAGAAGAGGAGAGTGGAATTCCATGTGTAGCGGTGAAATGCGTAGATATATGGAGGAACACCAGTGGCGAAGGCGGCTCTCTGGTCTGTAACTGACGCTGAGGCTCGAAAGCGTGGGGAGCGAACAGGATTAGATACCCTGGTAGTCCACGCCGTAAACGATGAGTGCTAAGTGTTGGAGGGTTTCCGCCCTTCAGTGCTGCAGCAAACGCATTAAGCACTCCGCCTGGGGAGTACGACCGCAAGGTTGAAACTCAAAGGAATTGACGGGGGCCCGCACAAGCGGTGGAGCATGTGGTTTAATTCGAAGCAACGCGAAGAACCTTACCAGGTCTTGACATCCTTTGACCACTCTAGAGATAGAGCTTCCCCTTCGGGGGCAAAGTGACAGGTGGTGCATGGTTGTCGTCAGCTCGTGTCGTGAGATGTTGGGTTAAGTCCCGCAACGAGCGCAACCCTTATTGTTAGTTGCCATCATTTAGTTGGGCACTCTAGCGAGACTGCCGGTGACAAACCGGAGGAAGGTGGGGATGACGTCAAATCATCATGCCCCTTATGACCTGGGCTACACACGTGCTACAATGGGAAGTACAACGAGTTGCGAAGTCGCGAGGCTAAGCTAATCTCTTAAAGCTTCTCTCAGTTCGGATTGTAGGCTGCAACTCGCCTACATGAAGCCGGAATCGCTAGTAATCGCGGATCAGCACGCCGCGGTGAATACGTTCCCGGGCCTTGTACACACCGCCCGTCACACCACGAGAGTTTGTAACACCCGAAGTCGGTGAGGTAACCTTTTTGGAGCCAGCCGCCTAAGGTGGGATAGATGATTGGGGTGAAGTCGTAACAAGGTAGCCGTATCGGAAGGTGCGGCTGGATCACCTCCTTTCTAAGGAATATTTCGGAAGACTACACATCGTTTGCCTTTGTTCAGTTTTGAGAGGTCTACTCTCAAAATTAGTATTGTTCATTGAAAACTGGATATTGAAGAAATCAAAACAAGTAACACACACCGAGTTGAACAAAAAAAGAGTTTTTTAATAAGTTCAACGCTTATTTTAGTCAAGTAACCTTCTATCGCTAGAAGAAGTGCTTGAAAAACCGACCGTAAGGTCAAAGGTTAAGTGAATAAGGGCGCACGGTGGATGCCTTGGCACTAGGAGCCGATGAAGGACGGGACTAACACCGATATGCTTTGGGGAGCTGTAAGTAAGCTATGATCCAGAGATTTCCGAATGGGGGAACCCAACATCTTTTATAGGATGTTACGTCTGTGTGAATACATAGCACAGTCGAGGTAGACGCAGAGAACTGAAACATCTAAGTACCTGCAGGAAGAGAAAGAAAATTCGATTCCCTGAGTAGCGGCGAGCGAAACGGGAAAAGCCCAAACCAACAAGCTTGCTTGTTGGGGTTGTAGGACTCCGATATGGTAGTCTATTCAGATAGTCGAAATACTTGGAAAAGTATGTCAAAGAGGGTAAAAACCCCGTAGACGAAATTTGGATAACACCTAGGAGGATCCTGAGTACGGCGGAACACGAGGAATTCCGTCGGAATCCGGGAGGACCATCTCCCAAGGCTAAATACTCCCTAGTGACCGATAGTGAACCAGTACCGTGAGGGAAAGGTGAAAAGCACCCCGGAAGGGGAGTGAAATAGATCCTGAAACCGTGTGCCTACAACAAGTTAGAGCCCGTTAATGGGTGATAGCGTGCCTTTTGTAGAATGAACCGGCGAGTTACGATAGCATGCGAGGTTAAGTTGAAGAGACGGAGCCGCAGCGAAAGCGAGTCTGAATAGGGCGAATGAGTATGTTGTCGTAGACCCGAAACCATGTGATCTACCCATGTCCAGGTTGAAGGTGCGGTAAAACGCACTGG
>NZ_CP172882.1:2007500-2145000 GCF_050529585.1 Enterococcus sp. DIV0876 | reverse complement strand
ATTTCTTTAAGAAAGTAAGATCCCTGAGAGATGATCAGGTAGATAGGTCAGAAGTGGAAGGCTAGTGATAGTTGGAGCGGACTGATACTAATCGATCGAGGACTTAACCAAGTAAAAGTAAAACTCGGAAAGAGTTTTGATTCTTCAATCCAGTTTTGAGTGAGCAACACTTACTCAATTGAATAGTGTGGTGGCGATAGCAAGAAGGATACACCTGTAACCATGCCGAACACAGAAGTTAAGCTTCTTAGCGCCGATTGTAGTGAAGGGTTTCCCTTTGTGAGAGTAGGACGTCGCCACGCTGTATCATTCCGGCATAGCTCAGTTGGTAGTAGCGCATGACTGTTAATCATGATGTCGTAGGTTCGAGTCCTACTGCCGGAGTTCTCTAATAGAGAAACAAAACAAGGGTATTGAGCTTCTTTACGCCTGGAGAGTTGTCCGAGTGGCCGAAGGAGCATGATTGGAAATCATGTAGATGGCTAACGCTGTCTCAAGGGTTCGAATCCCTTACTCTCCGTTTAAACATTGGTCCGTTGGTCAAGTGGTTAAGACACCGCCCTTTCACGGCGGTAACACGGGTTCGAGTCCCGTACGGATCATTACAATATAATGAACACCCACGGGGGTTTAGCTCAGCTGGGAGAGCATCTGCCTTACAAGCAGAGGGTCAGCGGTTCGAACCCGTTAACCCCCATTACGGTTTGGTAGTTCAGTTGGTTAGAATGCCTGCCTGTCACGCAGGAGGTCGCGGGTTCGAGTCCCGTCCAGACCGTTTTCATTATTTTTGTAAAAAAACATATACTTATATGGCTCGGTAGCTCAGTTGGTAGAGCAATGGATTGAAGCTCCATGTGTCGGCAGTTCGATTCTGTCCCGCGCCACCATGGAGGAGTAGCGAAGTGGCTAAACGCGACGGACTGTAAATCCGTTCCTTAGGGTTCAGTGGTTCGAATCCACTCTCCTCCATTCATAGGGGCATAGTTTAAAGGTAGAACAGCGGTCTCCAAAACCGTTAGTGTGGGTTCAATTCCTGCTGCCCCTGCCATTATATATTTTAAGCAATTTTCACATCACGGCGGATGTGGCGAAGTGGTTAACGCACCGGATTGTGGCTCCGGCATTCGTGGGTTCGATTCCCATCATTCGCCCTTTTCAATTTTGGGGTATAGCCAAGCGGTAAGGCAACGGACTTTGACTCCGTCATGCGTTGGTTCGAATCCAGCTACCCCAGTTACAATCTTTTCTTGATTGTATAAAGCAACAATAGTATAATGGCGGTATAGCCAAGTGGTAAGGCAGAGGTCTGCAAAACCTTCATCACCGGTTCAAATCCGGTTACCGCCTTCGTACTAAATTATACACTTTCAACATGCCGGCGTGGCGGAATTGGCAGACGCGCTGGACTCAAAATCCAGTGCCCGTTGAGGGCGTGCCGGTTCGACCCCGGCCGCCGGTATCGATGATATACCTTTCTTCTTAGAAGAAAGGTATATTTTTTTTGACTTTGAATATAGTCGAATCTAAAAAGCCAATTGGAAAGTAGGCAATTTCCAATTGGCTTACAATACATGCCAATCATTTGTTATCGGCATTAGCCATAAGTTTAATTATCTGCACGTCTTTAGCAGGGACATCGATAGTATTGACCCTTTGGCCATCGAGAAGAGAATACCCTTGATTTTTTAGTACGATTTTTTCGTTGTTATCTGTATGGTTGATCAAGAAGAGCAAGGTGTAGTCCTTACCTTTGCGGCAAGTCACAGACACTGGCGTATCTGCTGCTATAAATCTTAATGCTGTTTTTTCTAGATGATTGTCATGGAAAATTTTTGCTAATACGAGTGACAAATCTGATGGTGCTAATTCAGTGCCAATATAATAAGCATACCCGTCACCATAATGATTCACTGTGATCGCAGGGGAGTCTTTCAAGTCATCATTGGCGAAATATCCAAATGACGTTGCTTGATCTAAATGAATGACTTCTTCCCATAAATTACTTGTGAATGTGTGCTGGTCAAAGGTGATTTTTCCGTGCATAGTTTCTTTTAAAGGGGAGAATTCTTCGACAGTAATGCCTAGTGTCTCTTTAAAGAGGCCAGGGTAACCGCCTAAATATACTTGATCATTTTCATTGACGATACCGCTGAAGAAATTGGTCAAGAAAACACCACCATTGGCCACGTAATTATTGATTTTCTTACCAAACGATTGATGGGCTGAATATAGATTTGGTGCAATCACAAAGCGATAGGCGCTGATATCTTCATCTGGGTGGACAAAGTCGACAGTTACATTCAAATCCCTCAAAGCTTCGTATAAACGGCTCATTTGATGAATATATTTTAATGAACGTGGTTTTGCATCAAGTTCCAGCGCCCACCAGTTTTCCCAATCGAAAACTACAGCTACGTCCGCCATGAATTGTGTACCAACCACTTCCTGCAATTCTTTTAGTTCATTGCCTAACTGACAGCATTCTTTGAAGACACGACTCTCAGCAGGTTGACCATGTGGGACAACTGCGCTATGGAATTTCTCAGCGCCGCCCCTTGATTGCCGCCATTGAAAGAACATGATCCCATCAGAGCCATGAGCAATCGCTTCATAACTCCACAAGCGCATTTGACCAGCTTTTTTTCTCCCGTTGACTTCCCGCCAGTTTACGGCACTTGGGGCTTGTTCCATGATCAAAAACGGCTTTTTCTTAAGGCTGCGGGTTAGGTCATTGGCTAGAAATTGAGGGTAGGGCATCGGACTAAAAGGATTTGGGTATGTGTTCCAACTCACAACATCCATTTCAGGAGCCCATTTGAAACCGTCTACATATTTATGTAACCCCATAAGGTTCGTCATGAATGGTATATTTTTTGAGTAGGTAGCGATTGCTTCTTTTTCAATCAAGTAAATTTCAAGGTTCATCGCTGAAATAAAGCGTGCATAATCCAATTGTTGTGCGGGATTTTTGAAGGTTGGCATTTGTTCAGGCAAGAAGATTTCATGCCACTCCCTATAGCTTTGACTCCAAAATTTCGTTGACCATGCAGTATTCAATGCATCGATCGTTTGGTATTTATCTTCTAACCATTGTTGGAATCTAGTGCGGCATCGAGCGCAATAGCACTCATGGATATGACAAGTATATTCGTTGTTGATATGCCACATGACGATTCCAGGATGGTCATGGTATCTTTTGGCCACTTCTGCAGACAATACTGCCGCATAGTGTCGATAAGTCTCTGAAGTCGGGCAGTAATGCTGTCTTGAGCCGTGTACCAAACGATTGCCATGAATAGTCATCGGCATCATATCTGGGTATTTGTTTACCAGCCATGCAGGAGGAGAAGCGGTACCGTTAGCCAGATCAATCATTATTTCGTTCTGATATAATAAATCGATCAACCAATCAAGAAACGCAAAATCAAAGGTTGATTCATTTGGTTGGAGGGATACCCAACCAAAAATATTGATACTCACGTAATTGACGCCAGCTTGTTTCATCAGTGTCATATCTTCTAAAATAACATCTTTTGACCATTGCTCAGGATTGTAATCTGCACCATAATACATCTGGGTTTGTTTTTTCAATTTTTTTCACCTCATAAAATAGATAGTTGCTACGTGTATTCTAGCAAAATAAAAAGGCTCATGTCAGCGCTACCATCACATTGCTTTAAATCATGCAAAAATACGAAAATTGTTCAAAAAGAGATTTATTTCTATGATAAAGCAAGTCAGAGGGGTTTTCGTTGCAATCCTTTTGACTTGCTGTTTTTTTATATGAAAGTTAAAATTACTTATATGTGATTATATAAAGTTATTTTTTGATGATGAGTTATTTTACTCAGTTATTTTAAAATAAATTTTGTTTGACTTTAATCAGTTTTTATTCATATAAATCTTTTCATACACCTTATATAATCTCTTTCATGCATATGTATGTATAAAACAAATACCAATTTTGTTATTTTAGTTAGTCTATCAAAGGAGCGAACAAAATGACCAAACCTATCCAACTATTTTCGGAAATCGGACGTTTGCGTAAAGTTATGCTGCATCGGCCAGGAGCTGAGTTAGAAAATCTGATGCCAGATTATCTGGATCGATTATTATTTGATGATATCCCTTTTTTACAACAAGCACAAAAAGAACATGATTTCTTTGCTGATACATTGAGGCAAAATGGTGTGGAGGTGTTGTATCTTGAAGATCTTGCAGCTGAAACATTGATTTCTACAGAAGCCAAAGAAGTCTTCTTAAACAGCTTCTTGGATGAAGCACTGATTCAAGATGAATATATCCGAAAAGAAGTTTTTGCGTACTTTATGTCCATCAAAGATCCTCGGTCCTTGATCGATCATACGATGGCTGGATTAAAAAAGAATGAATTATCGATACCTGACCGGTTGAATTTAACCGCCCTTGTAGAGGAAAGCTATCCCTTTTTGATCGATCCAATGCCTAACCTTTATTTTACGCGAGACCCTTTTGCTACTATCGGAAACAGTGTGTCCTTAAATCGCATGTATGCGCAAACACGCCGTCGTGAAACGTTATATGGCAATCAAATTTTTCATCACCATCCAATGTTTGCGGAGAATCAAATCAATTTCTTATATCACAGAGATGACACAACCCGTATTGAAGGCGGCGATCAGTTGATTTTGTCCGATAAGTTGGTGGCTATCGGTATTTCTCAACGAACAGAAGTGGCCTCGATCGAAAAAATTGCCCAAACGATTTTTGAGACTGAACCAAGTTTTGAACATATTTTGGCTTTCAATATTGGAGAAGAGCGCAAATTCATGCATTTGGATACTGTTTTTACAATGGTAGATAAGGATATTTTTACGATTCATCCTGAAATCGAAGAGGAACTTTCTGTCTATTCGATCAGCAAAAAGAAAAATGGGGTGCAAATTTTTGAAGAAAGAGATACTTTAGCCCATATTTTGTGCCGTTATTTGGATTTGACAGCTGTTCAACTCATTCGTTGTGGGGGGGATGACTTTACTGCCGCTGCTAGAGAACAATGGAATGATGGTTCGAATACATTGGCGATCGCTCCAGGGGAAGTCATCGTTTACGATCGTAATTTAGTCACAAATCGGTTATTGAAGGAAGCAGGAATCAAATTGAACGAAATCCCTGGCAGCGAGTTAGTCAGAGGGCGAGGCGGTCCACGGTGCATGAGTATGCCGTTTATACGAGAATATATATAACAGTGTTATTTTAAATTTTTTGTTGATTTTGGTTATTGTATAAGTTAAAAAATAGAATAGATTTTCATAAAAGAAAGATTTGAAACGAAAAATGTTTTCTCATCTTTCTTTTTTTAGATAAAATACCAGCATTTTTTGTGAAAAGGATTTCTTTCAGTCAAAATGTGTAATTTTTGTGACTTTTATATGTAAAGACTATAAAAAAACAGGCCAAACCTTGTTCTGACAAGAAATTTATGTTACGGTTATATTAGAAAACGTGAATAGGTGAAGGTATTTGCCACTCATTGATTTTGAACATCTTACGCACAGCGAATGCCACATGCATGATTTGTAGTGGTTTTTTTTTGCGGGAAAAATAAGAAAGCAGGTGAAAAAATGGCAGTTGATGCAATTCGATTATTACAAGAAGCTGAACAATTTGCAGAAGCAAAAAATAAAGAAGCAGAAGCAGATAAAAAACAGTTAGCTGAAGAAAGAAAAATCAGATTGAGTGCTTTTCAAGAGGAATTGGCACAAAAGGAAGCACAGCAAAAAAACTTGATCAAAGAGAAAATTGCAGCAGAATTGGTACAATCTAAAGAACCATTGTTGGAAAAGACGCAAGCAGAAGTGAAAACGCTACGTTCTATCCCTCAAGCACTGAAAGAAGAAGCATTAGCAATAATAATAAATAAGGTTGTGACATAAATGGCAATTGCAAAAATGCAAAAGTTCAGTCTGCTGACCTTTTACGAACAGAAAGAAGCTGTTTTATCACAGCTGCAAGACTTTCAAGGCGTAGAGTTGCTTGCTTCAGAGAAGTATTATGCAACTGAAGAAACAACAGGTATACTGACCTCCGTACATGAGGAACAAGCAGAAGAACTGGAAAACCAGTATGGCCAAGTCAACTGGAGTTTAAATTTTATCGAAGAATATGTACCAAAACAAAGTATGCTGGCTAAACTGCGTCAGCCTATCAAACAATATACCATTCAAGAATTGGCCCATATCGCCCACACCTATCCTTGGCAAGAACTTTGCCAAACCCTTCGTAAACATGACAAACGTCTTCGACTGATTGATCAAGATAAAAGAGATGTATTGGCGCAAGAAGCAGAGTTGTCGATTTGGAAGTATTTTAAAGAACGGCCCAGTGTACTCAATGAGTTAAAAAAAGCTGGCGGACAACTTGGGATGATCCCAAATACAGAGGTTGATGCTTTCATACAGGAAAGTGAAAGGATGCCACTACTCTATGTCGAAACGATCTATCAATCTCAATCTACAGCTTATGTGTTGGTTCTTTTTCATAAAGATATCAAAGACAAAGCCACCACTCTTTTGAAAAAAGCGGCTTTTGAGCAGTATATCTATCCATACCAAGGTATGCCGGAGGAAGACTTAGCAGCACTGAAAAATAAATCCCAAACGTTAATAGATGAAGAAAAATCAATCAAAGCGACATTACAAGCGATGATTTCAGAACAAGAACAATTAAAAATCGTTGCTGAGTATTTGGATGGTGCCATCAAGCGGGCAAAAAGCAATGAATTATTGTTGCGTTCAGCCCATGCTGTATCGATTTCTGGGTGGATTCCTGTAGATGCTGCCAAAGCATTGGAAGCCCGCATCAAGAAAGGCACTGCTGGAACCTATTACCTCGAATACCAAGAAGTGACGGAAAAAGAAATAGCAGAAGTACCGATATTATTGGAGAATTCACGCTGGATCAAACCTTTTGAAGGACTTGTTCGGATGTACAGCTTGCCGCAGTATGATGAGTTGGATCCGACACCATTTATGGCGCCTTTTTATATGGTAGCATTTGGGATGATGGTCGCTGACTTTGGTTATGGTCTGCTCTTGTTTTTGGCTACTTTGATTGGAAAAAAAGTCTTTCACTTGAGCCAAGGGCTGTCAGAAAATTTGACGTTGTTTCAACTATGTTCGATTCCAACGATTATCTGGGGCTTGATCTATGGGAACTTCTTTGGTTTTGAATTTTCATTCCAATTGTTGTCAGCCCAAGATGATGTCAACCAAATTTTGGTGCTTTCTGTAATTTTTGGTTATATCCAAATTATGTTTGGCTTGGCATTGAAATTTTATGTCCTGTGGAAGAAGAAAGACCAAAAATTGCAAGCATTGTTCCAAGCGGGCTCGTGGATGGTCTTCCTTGTCAGTGTGGTCTTCGTTGCTTTAGGCATGCTGCTTTTCCCTGATACACCCATGCAAACAGTTGGGTTGATCTTACTGGCTGCGAGTTTATTGGCCGTAGTGATCGGCGGGAGTTTTGAAGGCAATACATTGGTCGGCAAAATCGGCTCAGGTTTATATAGTCTGATGGATGTGACCAATTATGTTGGTGATTTGATCAGTTACACACGTCTGATGGCATTAGGTGTGGCTGGCGGGAGTATTGCTTCAGCCTTCAACTTGATCATCAGCTATTTACCTGTACCAGCACGCTTTACCGTTGGTATTTTACTCTTTGTAGCCTTGCATGGCTTAAATATCTTTTTGAGTTATTTGAGTGCCTATGTTCACGGGATCCGTTTACAGTATTTAGAGTATTTCGGTAAATTTTTCACTGGAGGCGGACGTGCCTTCGACCCATTTAAATCAAACGAAAAATATGTAGAAGTTGTCTCAGAAAATGAGATACAGGAGGAAAAGAATGGAAAATTGGATTAGTTTCTTTTATGAATATGGCGGCATTGTCTTTGCGGCTTTAGGTGTTGCAACAGCAACGATTTGCGGTGGGATCGGTTCAACGATCGGTGTCGGAATGACCAGTGAGGCTGCGGCTGGTTTGATTGCTGAACAACCAGAAAAATTTGGACAAGCATTGATCTTGGAATTATTATCTAGTACCCAAGGATTGTATGGGTTCGTTATCTCATTTATGATTTTTGGACAAATCAGCGGCGGCATCACCCTTGACCGCGGATTGTATCTATTTATTGCTTCTTTACCAATTGCGTTGACAGCAATTATTGCAGGTAAATGGCAAGGACGTGCGGCAAGTGCAGCGATGCAGATCTTAGCCAAAAAACCAGAACATGTGACCAAAGGGATTATCTTTGTGGCGATGATGGAAACGTATTGTATTTTAGGGTTCGTTATTTCCTTCTTGCTTGTCTTGAATTAAGAGGGGGAAAAATCAATGTCTGATATTACAAAATTGACGGATAAAATTACGGCAGATGCCGAGAAGAAATATCAACTGCAGATCAAAGAAGCAAAAAAAGAAAATGAACAGCAAGAACGGATTCGTCGCGGGCAACTGGAACAGGAAATGTCTGAAAGACTGGCTTTTTACGAAAAAGAAAAGCGCGCAGCGATGTTTTTAGAAATTTCTGATGTGCATATCCAGTCAAGAAATAAAGTGTTGGCCGCCAAACAAGCGGTATTGGATGATTTGTTTGAAGAAGCATTGGTTCGATTGAATCAAATGACTGCGACAGATTTTGCTCGCTTTGTGGAAAGCGGCATTCAGCAAGCCAATCTTTCAGGTGAGGTTGAATTGGTCTTAGGTGAAAAAACCGCAGGGCTTTTAGACGAAGCTGCCATTGCAAAATTGCATGAATCGGTCAATGACATACAATTGCAGGTCTCATCAAAATACATTCCACGTAAAGGCGGCTTTTTGCTGCGACAAGGTGCCATTGAAATGAACTTTATTTTCGATGCCTTACTTGATGCCAACAAAGAAGAACTGAGCAATACATTACTGCAAATGATTTTTGAACAGTAAGTAGGTGGAAGAAGATGAATGACATCAAATACAACACCATCAATACACGGATTCGTACGTATGAATCGCAACTGTTTGACCGAACCCGTTATGAGCGTATGCTGAATGCGAATTCGGGAGAGGAAATTTATGGAATGTTGCAAGAAACCGTGTATGGTGATTTTATCAATGAGGATGATCGTGTCCATGATTTTGAAGGAGTACTGACTGCAGAATTGAAACGTGTGTATGAAAATATGTATCAATTGGCACCAGACCGGAAAATCATTGATTATTTTGCATTGAAATATGATTACCAAAATTTAAAGGTTTTGGTAAAAGCCAATTATATGCAAGCTGATTTTTCTTCATTTTTAGTACCGATCGGCACGCAATCGCTAACTGTATTGAGAGATTTGGTCACTACGAGAAGAAGCAATCAAGTGGCACCAGAAATGATAGATTGTATCGAAGAAGTATTTTCTTATATCGAAAATTATCATGAAGTACAATCCATCGATATTATTTTTGATAATCATTATTGGGCCCATTTGTGGGCTTTGGGCAAAGAATATGAAGATGATTTTTTGCAAAAATTGATTCAAAGACAAATCGATATCTTTAATATTTCTACAGTTTTACGCAGTTATGCGATGCAGCGAAAACGCGGCTTTATCAGTGCGGTATTGGCCGATAATGGCAGTCTGCCTGCTGAAGAACTGTTGGCGGAAATCACTACTTCATTAGAAGCCTTTGTTGCTTATTTGCAAAATACACCGTATAAAGAATTGATCAATGCGAGCTACGAAGAGTTGATCGAAAAGAAAACCTTGAATACCTTCGATTTGCGCAAAGACAATTTTTTAATGGCAAAATTAAAAGAACAAAAAATCGTCCCCTTTGGACCAGCCGCTTTGATTGGGTATTTGTATGCCAAAGAAATCGAGAGCAAAAATTTGCGTATTCTCTTGATCGGCAAAATCAACAAAGTACCAGAGGAGATTTTAAGAAGTCGGGTGCGTGATAGTTATGAATAAAAAAATCGCAATGATGGGTGGAAAAAATTCGATTCTCCCTTTCCAAGGCCTTGGAATCGATATCTATCCAGTAGATGATCTGAAACAGGCGGCCCAACAATTAGAAGAAATGGCTGATGACTATGGCGTTATTTTTCTCACTGAGCGATTGATCGAGCAATTAGAATCAATCGTTCGTCGATTTGAAGAAATGCCCACGCCAGCGATTATCCCGATTCCTAGCAGTACTGGCAGCTTAGGCATCGGTATGGCAAGAATTCAGCAAAATGTAGAAAAGGCTGTAGGAATGAATATATTAGATTCCTAACAGACCAGCTAGCCAGCTAGGAGGAATGAATGTGGCATTTGGCACTATTGAAAAAGTTTCGGGACCATTGGTCACCGCCTCAGGATTAAGCGGAGCAAAAATCCACGAAATATGCAAAGTCAGTGAAAAAGGCTTGATCGGAGAGATCATTGAAATCAAAAAAGGCTTGGTTTCAATTCAAGTTTATGAAGAAACCGCAGGAATTGGTCCAGGTGAACCAGTCGAAACGACTGGCGCACCGCTGTCTGTAGAATTAGCGCCAGGATTATTGGCGCAGATGTTCGATGGTATCCAACGGCCATTGGATACATTTATGAGTCAAACAGAAAGTGATTTCTTGGAACGCGGCGTGACCATCGATCCATTGAATCGTCAAAAAAAATGGACGTTTGTTCCGCAAGTCCAAGTTGGCGATGAATTGCAAGCCGGAGATATCATCGGTTTGGTGCAAGAGACTTCTGTGATTGAGCATAAAATCATGGTACCGCCTGGGAAAAGAGGGACCGTAAAAGAAGTTATGGTAGGTAACTTTGCTATCACTGAAGTGGTTTGTCGATTGGACACACCGGAGGGGGAACTGCCATTAACGATGGTTCAAAAATGGCCCGTGCGTAAACCCCGTCCAGTATCGACGAAACTCAATCCTGGTGAGCCATTAGTCACCGGGCAACGGGTCATTGATACGTTTTTCCCTGTCGCAAAAGGCGGATCCGCTGCTGTACCTGGACCTTTTGGGGCAGGTAAGACAGTTGTTCAGCATCAGATCGCGAAATGGTCTGACGTAGACATCGTTGTTTATGTAGGTTGTGGCGAACGCGGCAATGAAATGCGTGATGTTATGAATGAATTTCCAGAACTGATCGATCCAAATACAGGGGAGTCGATCATGGAACGAACGGTATTGATTGCCAATACCTCAAATATGCCTGTGGCGGCACGAGAGGCGTCCATTTATACTGGTATCACGATTGCTGAATATTATCGCGATATGGGGTATAGTGTGGCGATCATGGCAGATTCGACTTCCCGTTGGGCAGAAGCTTTGCGAGAAATGAGTGGTCGTCTTCAAGAGATCCCTGGTGATGAAGGCTATCCAGCATATTTAGGCAGTCGAATCGCTGAGTATTATGAACGAGCAGGACGGTTTCAAACCCTTGGCACCAAACCACGAGAAGGCAGTATTACTGCAATTGGTGCGGTTTCACCAGCAGGTGGGGATATTTCTGAACCTGTCACACAAAATACGTTGCGGATCGTCAAAGTATTTTGGGCGTTAGATAGCGCATTGGCGCAAAAACGTCATTTTCCATCTATCAATTGGATGAATTCTTATTCTTTATACGAAGATCAAATCAATACGTACCTCGATCAATTATTGAGCAGCCGTTGGTCTGAATTGGTCAATGAAGCAATGACTGTTTTGCAAGAAGAGAGCCGTTTGGATGAAATCGTTCAATTGGTTGGGATGGACTCCCTCTCACAAAAAGATCGTTTGACGATGATGACGGCACGATCCTTAAGGCAAGATTACTTACAGCAAAATGCCTTTGACGATGTGGATACATATACATCTAGAACCAAGCAATTCAAGATGTTAGAAAATATTTTGCTATTTGATGAACAAGCCAAACGGGCCTTGCAGTTAGGCGCGTATCTGGATGATATCATCAAAGGTACGATCGATTTGCGGGAACGGATTGCGCGAAGCAAATATGTACCAGAAAATGAACTCAATCGAATTGACGAAGTCAAACATGACATCAAAGAAATCATGCAAAAAATCATTGAAACTGGAGGTGTTCATTGATGTTAAAAGAATATCGTTCAGTTTCTGAAATCGCAGGCCCATTAATGGTAGTAGAAAATGTCAAAGGGGTCAAATTCGACGAACTAGTTGAAGTGCGGATGGACTCAGGCGAGATCCGTCAAGGTCAAGTGCTGGAAGTCAGTGATGATAAAGCAGTTGTTCAGATTTTTGAAGGAACCAGCAATCTCAGTGCTGAAGAAAGCAAAGTCCGCTTTTTGGGGAACGGGTTAACATTGGGGGTTTCTTTAGATATGCTTGGACGGGTCTTTGATGGGATTGGAAAACCCAAAGACAATGGTCCGAGAATCTTACCAGAGAAACGTTTGGATGTGAATGGTGAAGCGATCAATCCAATGGCGCGTGATTTTCCTGATGAGTTTATTCAGACAGGAATCTCTACTATCGATCATTTAAATACCTTGGTTCGGGGACAAAAGTTGCCGATTTTCTCAGCTTCAGGTCTGCCGCATAAAGAAATTGCGGCCCAAATTGCACGTCAAGCAACCGTCCCAAGTCAAGAAGGCAACTTCGCAATCGTCTTTGCTGCAATCGGAATCCCATTTGAAGAAGCAGAATTTTTTGTAGATGAATTTCGAAAAACCGGTGCTTTGGATCGGTCAGTCTTATTTATGAATCTAGCCAATGATCCTGCAATCGAACGGATCGCAACACCGAAAATGGCCTTGACTGCAGCAGAGTATTTGGCATTTGAAAAAGGCATGCATGTGTTAGTGATCATGACCGACATGACGAATTATTGTGAAGCATTAAGAGAAATTTCTGCTGCAAGAAGAGAAGTGCCAGGGCGCCGTGGTTATCCAGGGTATTTATACACCAACTTGGCAACCCTCTATGAGCGCGCTGGTCGCTTGGAAGGCAAGGAAGGATCTGTCACTCAAATTCCGATTTTGACCATGCCAGATGGTGACAAAACCCATCCAATCCCTGATTTGACCGGCTATATCACAGAAGGGCAAATCATTTTATCCCGCGATCTCTATAAGCGCAATATCAATCCACCAGTGGATATTTTGCCGAGTCTATCACGATTGAAAGATAAGGGAACAGGGGAAGGCAAGACCCGAGGCGATCATGCAGCGACGATGAACCAAATATATGCGGCCTATTCTGATGGAAAGGCAGCCAAAGAATTATCGATCGTTTTAGGGGAGTCGGCATTATCTGATATGGATAAGAAGTATGCCCGTTTTGCGGATCTTTTTGAAAAAGAGTACGTCAATCAAGGTTTTGAAACCAATCGAACGATCGAAGAAACGTTGGATTTGGGTTGGAAACTATTGGCTACTTTACCGAAACAAGAATTGAGCCGAATCAAAGAAGAATTTATCGATACCTATTATCCAACCTCTGAGGATGTGAATGCTTAATGGCGATTTTAAATGTCAATCCTACTCGGATGGAACTGAGCCGTTTAAGGAAACGGTTGACGACAGCGACAAGAGGACATAAATTACTAAAAGACAAGCAAGATGAATTGGTGCGCCAATTCATTCAGCTAGTCAAAAAAAATCAAGATTTACGCAAACAAATGGAAGCAGCTTTGCAAGCCGGAATGGCTGAATATGTATTGGCTTCCAGCAGTATCCCTGATGTTGTGTTGCAAGAAGCCTTTATGATTCCGCTAAACAAGGTAACATTGGACATTCAGAGTAGAACGATCATGAATATGGATGTACCGGTGTTAAATCCAGTTTTTGAAGAAGAGACGACGGATGATGATTTTTCCTATGGCTTTGTTAGTACCACTAGCGAGTTGGATCTGGCTTTGACACATTTGGATCAAATGCTGCCGCTGATGCTGCAATTGGCTGAAATCGAGAAGACCTGTCAATTGATGGCAAATGAGATCGAACGGACAAGACGCCGCGTGAATGCCTTGGAGTATATGACGATTCCAAAGCTTACAGAGACGATCCAATATATCGAAAGCAATTTAGCAGAAGATGAGCGGGCGACATTGACCCGC
This sequence comes from Enterococcus sp. DIV0876, assembly GCF_050529585.1. Classification (GTDB taxonomy): domain Bacteria; phylum Bacillota; class Bacilli; order Lactobacillales; family Enterococcaceae; genus Enterococcus_D. The sequence continues at coordinate 2,130,916 of NZ_CP172882.1, read as the reverse complement.
TTAATGAAAGTTACAGACATCATTGCTGAAAATGAATCAGAATAGCCGTGATTATACGAAAATACCTTTTACTTGTCATCGATGTGACAGGTAAAAGGTATTTTTTTATGATTTTAATAGGAGTTGATCATCTTTTAATTCAGTTCCGCTATTTTGATGGAACATCTCCATCAATTCGGGGACTGTTAAATGTTGTTTCTGTTCTCCAGCAATATCAACGACGATCTTGCCTTGGTGAAGCATCACTAAGCGATTGCCGTAGCGAATGGCGTCTTCCATATCATGGGTCACCATAAACGCGGTCAACTGCTGTGTCCGAATCAATTGGTCCGTCAAAGCCATCACTGTTAAAGAAGTTTGCGGATCCAATGCGGCAGTGTGTTCATCAAGTAAAATCAGTTTCGGTTGTTGCAATGTTGCCATTAAGAGGGTAATTGCTTGACGCTGGCCACCAGATAATAAACCGATTTCTGCTGTCAAGCGATTTTCTAAGCCTAGATTCAAGCTAGCCAATTGCTCTTTGAAGAAAGCGCGGTTTTTTGCTTTGACACCAGTGGAAAAGCCGCGCGTCTGTCCCCGTTTGTAAGCGAGGGCCAAATTTTCTTCAACCGTTAGTCGGACAGCAGTCCCCATACGAGGGTCTTGAAAGACGCGGCTGATGTCTTTCGCACGTTTTGTGACCGACAAACGAGTGATATCTTTACCATCTAAGGTTATCTGTCCTTGTGTTGTTGGAATCGTCCCAGCGATACTATTCAATAATGTTGATTTTCCGGCACCATTACCGCCGATGATCGTAATGAAATCACCATGATTCATTTCAAGGTCAATTCCTTTTAAAACATGGTTTTCATTGATTGTTCCTTTTTCAAAGGTTTGGTGCAGTTGCGCAATCGTTAAAACAGGTTCTGTCATGATTGACCTCCTTTAGGTTTGGGTGCCAATTTTTGTAAGCCAAGTTTTGTCCGTAGTTGCGGCAATGATAAACAGATGACTAACACGATGGCAGACGCCAATTTGATATCATTTGCTTCGACATTGAATTCGAAGACAACTGCTAAAATAAAGCGGTAAACGATGGCACCAATCACAATGGTGATCAATCGAATGAGCAATGATTTATTTGCGAAAAGCACTTCTGCGATAATGATCGATGCAAGACCGATGACGATAGTTCCGATACCGGAGTTTAAATCGGCAAAGCCATTATTTTGTGCCAATAAAGCACCGGACAAAGCGATACAACCATTAGAAATCATGTAACCGATGATCTTCATATTGTCCGTATTGATACCGTTGGCTTCACTCATGGCTAAGTTATCACCAGTTGCCCGTAATGCCAACCCGATTTCAGTTCTAAAAAATAAGAAGAGCAGCAATACCACAACAGCTGCAAACAAAAAGCCAGCGATGATGACGGCGTTGTTTTTGGTCAAGCCCATTTCTTGAAAGGTGGTAAAGACTGTATCTTGACCCAATAAGGCAATATTTGGTGCCCCCATGACCCGATTCGTGATGGAGTAAAGTCCAGTCATTGTAATGATCCCGGCCAACAATGCAGGGATTTTTAGTTTTGTGTGTAAAAGTCCCGAAACGAGACCTGCTAGCAGCCCTCCGCAAAAACCAAACAGACTTGCCAGCAAAGGGGAGTACCCATTGGTAATACTGATTGCAGCAATTCCCGCACCTAAAGGAAAACTACCTTCAGCGGTTAAATCAGCAATATCTAAAATACGGAAAGTCAGGTAGACACCAATTGCCAGCAGTGCCCAAAGAACACCTTGGGAAGTTGCGGATTGAAGTAAGACCAAGAACGTGTTTAACAAATTCATATTGTTTCCTCAAATCTATGATTAAATTTTTTTATTCAGGTGCGACAATGCTGGCCGGATCGATGCCTAAAGCTTCAGCCATCTCATCATTGACGACCAATTCTAACGTTTCAGCTGTTTCAACTGGTGTAGTGGCTGGCTCAGCATCGCCATCTAGGATTTTGGCCGCTAGTTTTCCAGTTTGGATACCTAATGATTTATAATCGATACCATAAGTTGCTAGTGCACCATCATTGACTTGGTCAACTGAACCTGCAACGATTGGCGTTTTGGTTTCTTTGGCCACTTCCCCTACGATGGCAGCAGCAGAAGCAAAGGTATTGTCTGTCGGTACATAGATACCATCTACATCTTTGGCTAAGCTTGTTGTGACTTGTTGGACATCGTTCGTGGTATTAGCAGTCAATACTTTCACGTCTACACCCGCTTTTTTCAATGCAGATTCAGCTAGATCGGCTTGAATCTTAGAATTGGCTTCGCCTGCGTTATACATGACGCCAATTGTCTTGGCATCGGGTACGATGCTTAACAAGAGCGCAATTTGCTGTTCGATCGGTACCATATCAGAAGTACCTGTGATATTGCGGCCAGGCGCGTCATTTGAATCAGCTAACTTTGCTTCAACCAAATCTGTGACTGCCGTCACAACGATAGGCACTTCAGTGGTTTCGTTTGCTAGTGAAACAGCGGCTGGTGTGGCAATACCGAGCAATAAATCTGGATCACCTTTGATCAATTTTTCGCTCATACTCTTTAGGTTGTCTTGGCTGTTTTGGGCATTTTGATAATCAAAGGTCACATTTTCACCTTCTGTATAGCCAGCGTCTGCCATGCCTTCTTTAAAACCTTCATACGCTGCATCTAAGGAGCCGTGTTGAACCAGCTGTAAAACGCCCACAGTTTTCATATTGTCGTTGTCAGCTGATGTATTGCTTGCATCTCCGCAAGCCGCTAATGTTAAGGCACTTGCTGCTAAGATTCCTGATGTGATCCACTTTTTGATATTCATGATGTTTCCTCCTAAAATCCGTTTTGTATTTTTTGATAGGACTTGAACAAAAAAAATCCATTCAGACAGGCGTCTAAATGGATGAGTAAAATACCAATAAAAATGACATTTATGGCAACCATTTAGAAGAATTTCTACATGGCCGCAAGTTCAAGTTAAAATGCTTTAGCCATCATAGATACAAACAAAAATCGTTTTTGGTTTGTATCCATAATGAATATGAATACAAACTATCTAAAGTAGCTAAAGTAAAAACTATTCAGTTGTAGGGTACCTATTGATAATGACATCGGTTGTTCCTCCAAACTTGAATTGTTTATAGTATAGTCAAAAAAAGAGGAGCTGTCAACGGAAAAAAAGCAATTATCTGAATATTTTGGAATAACAGGTTTAATTTCTATTTTTTTGAAAGCGTTCAAACACAAGCTATCATTGCTAAAAGAAAACTTTGATCCAGCAAGCTTCTTTGCTTGGACTGAATCAAAGTCAATCTGTTGGTTATTGATTTTTTTCTTTATAATAACGAATCGTTTGCTTGATTTCTTGAACACTATAAATCAGATCATCTTGAAACACTTTGTCTTCATCGATGTCGATCTTCTCATTGAAGAGTTTTTCATAGTCAGTAATCGATAATTTTTCGCGTTCCTCTAGCAAGCGCTCATGGTTTTCTTTCGATACGTGTTGTTCATATCCTGCCACTAAATGGCCGCTAAACAATTCGGCAACCGCGCCTGATCCATAACTGAATAGACCGATACGATCATTTGCTTTAAGCGCAACAGAATTTTCGATCAATGAAATTAGGCCTAGATATAAAGAACCCGTATAAAGATTACCAATTCTTCTGCTGTAGACGATCGATTCCTCATAGCGGGCCAATAAGCGCTCTTGTTGTGCTTGTTCTTCTGAAGCGAGACCTGCCAACAATGCTTTTTTTCCCATTTTGGTATACGGTATATGGAAACAAATCGCAGCATAATCCTCCGTTGAACGGTCATTTCTGCGACAGCTTTCTTGCCAAACTTGCTTGAAAGAATTGATATAGACTTCATTTGATAAATGACCATCTACCATTGGATACGGATGACCTACTGGACGCCAAAAATCATAAATATCTTGGGTCAACATAACATTGTCATTGTCTAAAGCTAGAATCCGCGGCTCAGCAGTGACCAACATCGCAACTGCACCAGCACCTTGCGTTGGCTCCCCACCTGAAGCCAAACCATAGCGCGCAATATCAGAAGCAACCACCAAGACTTTGCTGTCAGGATGTGCTTGGATATGACTTTTTGCAAACTGAAGGCCGGCTGTGGCACCATAACAGGCCTCCTTGATTTCAAATGAGCGGGCGAAAGGTTGAACACCGAGCAATCGATGCAATACCACAGCTGATGCTTTTGATTCATCAATACCAGACTCTGTTCCAACGATGACCATATCGATTGCAGCTAAATCTGCAGCGGTAAGCAGTGGTTTGGCTGCGTGCATCGCAAAAGTAACGATATCTTGGGTCATTTTGCTGACAGCCATTTGATCTTGACCAATACCGATCGTAAACTTATTTGGATCGACTCCCCGAGCATGAGCCAAATCAACCATATCTATATAATAAGGTGGAACAAAAAAATTAATTTTATCTATACCAACGTTCATCTTGACGCTCCTTTATGTTCTTTCACATTAATCAGTCACTCTCTTTAAGTTATCACATTTTGTGAAAAAATAAAAAAAGTTTTGATTAGAATTTAAACTTTATTAAAGAATCCAAAAAAGGCACCGGGATGCTGTCTGAGGTATTCTTTTTTGGGGCATTTAATGATATATTGCAAGAGGAGGTGACGTACGTGGAAGAAGTTGTCATAATCGACGCAATCAGAACGCCAATTGGCAAATACCATGGGTCATTAAAAGAATATTCGGCAGTTGCTTTAGGTACAGCTGCTGCTAAAGCAATCATCGCGCGCAATCAAGCGTTGCAAGACCAAATCAATCAAGTGATTATCGGGAATGTATTACAAGCCGGGAATGGACAAAATCCTGGCAGACAAGTAGCATTAAAAAGCGGATTATCTTCGGATATACCAGCCTCAACGATCAATGAAGTCTGCGGTTCAGGTATGAAAGCTATTTTGATGGGGATGGAACAAATTCAACTAAATAAGGCTTCGGTCGTGTTGACCGGAGGGATTGAAAGTATGACCAATGCACCCGCATATAGTTTTTATCAGAAAGCAGAAAATCAATACTCAAACCCGGTTTCGACCATGATGCATGATGGCTTGACAGATGCCTTCAGTAATCAACCGATGGGGCTGACTGCTGAAAATGTGGCCGAACGATATGGCATATCACGTGAAGAACAAGATGCTTACGCGTATTCTTCACAAATGAAAGCCGTTGCTGCTCAAAAAGCCAACAAATTTGCCAAAGAAATCATTCCTTTGACGAAAGGTGAGGTGATCGTTGATCAAGACGAAGGAATTCGTCCTGGAACGACCATTGAAAAATTGGCGGAATTAAAAACCGTCTTTAAGACAAATGGAACCGTAACAGCCGGCAACGCCTCAACGATCAATGATGGGGCAGCAATGGTATTGCTGGCGTCTAAATCATATTGTGAAGCCCATCAAATTCCTTACCTTGCCATTGTAAAAGGCATTGTGGAGATCGGTTTTGATCCGGAAATCATGGGGATCTCGCCAATCAAAGCGATTAGCAAGTTGCTGGAAGAACAACAGGTCTCAATCGAGGATATTGACATATTCGAGATCAATGAAGCATTCGCCGCTTCTTCGATCGTTGTTGAAAGAGAACTTGGGTTAGATCCGAAAAAAGTCAATCGTTACGGCGGTGGTATATCTTTAGGACATGCAATCGGTGCCACAGGTGCACGCATCGCTACGACATTGGCATACCAATTACAAGATACCCAGCAAAAATGGGGTATCGCTTCATTATGCGTCGGCGGTGGACTTGGATTGGCCATGTTATTAGAAAATCCCGCCGTCGATCAACCTGCAGACCATGTGCCGTCAAAAAAAAAAGCCAAGTTTTACGCGTTGACGCCTGAGGAACGGCTAGAGAGATTGACTGATGATCAGTTGATCACGCCAAAAGAACGAGCAATTTTCGAAACAATGGCATTAAACAAAGAACTTGCCAATCATTTGATTGAAAATCAAATCAGTGAGGTTGAAATTCCCTTGGGCGTCGGCTTGAATCTAAAAGTCGATGGCAAAGCTTATGCAGTACCAATGGCAACGGAAGAACCGTCAGTGATTGCTGCGCTGAATAACGGTGCAAAAATGGCAGGTGAAATTATCACAACTGCATCAGAACGCTTGTTGCGAGGCCAAATCGTCCTGATGCGTGTCCATGATATCGAAGCTGTTTCGGCGCAAATCGAACAAGCCGAAGCTGCTATTTTTGAAACAGCTGAAGAAAGCTATCCATCGATCGTGAAACGAGGTGGTGGGTTACGCCGAATAGCGGTTCGCCGCTTTTTAGCTGCAGATTCAGGATTAGATACCAATTATGTCTCTCTTGATTTGCTGGTGGATGTCAAAGATGCCATGGGTGCCAATATTATCAATACGATTTTAGAAGGCGTCACAGCAAAATTACGTGCCTGGTTCCCAGATGTAGAAGTTTTGTTTAGTATTTTGAGCAACTTAGCAACAGAATCATTGGTGACAGCCACTTGTTCATTGCCCGTTTCTGTTTTATCAAAAACGGGCAATGGGGCAGAAGTTGCCGAAAAAATTTGTTATGCTTCAGATTTCGCGCAACTTGATCCTTATCGAGCAGCAACTCATAATAAAGGGATCATGAATGGGGTGGAAGCCTTGATTTTGGCTACTGGAAATGATACCCGAGCCGTATCTGCCGCTTGTCATACTTACGCGGCAAGAAGTGGCCAAACCCGTGGGCTTGCCACTTGGCGGATCGAAGGGGACCAGCTGGTGGGAAATATCACCTTGCCGTTAGCCATTGCAACAGTGGGTGGTGCGACCCGCATTTTACCAAAAGCCGCAGCAGCCCTAACCTTGACCGGTGTCCAATCCGCATCTGAATTGGCTGCATTAGCAGCTGGTGTAGGATTGGTGCAAAATTTGGCTGCATTGCGGGCGCTGGTGGCTGAAGGCATCCAGCAAGGTCATATGCGCATGCAGGCAAGAGCCTTGGCGATTGCTGTCGGGGCCAACGGTCCAGAAATAGAAGCAGTTGCGCAGGCGTTGGCTGGTGAAAAAATGGATCAAGCCAAAGCTGAACAGCTGCTTGTGCAAATACGCGCACAGTCTGCAAAATAAAAAACACCCGAATCAAAGATGAAGGATACGAGAGCGTATCAATGACTTGCACAGCAAGTCCATTATCTTTGGTTTGGGTGTTGTTTTTTGCCAAAAGTGATTAGCGATGGTCTAGTGCAGTAGCTGCATAGGCTTCAATCAACGGAATCACATCTAATTTGATTTTGTATTTCCGCTCTAAAGCAGATGTAATGTGAAAGTTGTCTGCTTCAAGTTCAGAGATTGTCGCCAAGACGCGTTGTTCTTTTGGTGTTGTTTCCACAACTGTTGCTTCTTGGTCTGTTCTTTCCACGCTAAACTTAGGGAAAGCAGCAATTTTTTCTGAAAATGCAGCAAACGATAAATGATCAGTTGATTCTTGGTGTGATGCTGCAGGAACACTTGAGGCAGCTGCTTCATCTGTTGCGGGTTCTTTGTCCTGTGTTTCAGGTTGATTGTTCACTTGTGCAGATTTATTGGCAATTGCAGCTTGTGGGTTGAGTGGCAACCAGTAAGCGGCGATCTCATCGACTAAGTTATCACTAAAACGGTCCAATAAACCAGTTTCTTGACGTTGGATCCGTTTGACTACGATTTTGAAGTTTTCGTCTAATGGAACAGCGATTTTTTGTTCTTTTTTTGTTTCTTTCAACAACTCGATCAACAGTTCGTCTTGATTTTTTGGATTGATATAGACAGTTGTTGGCAAGTCATGATTGGCAGCCGTTTTGTTTTCAATAGCGGTAAATAATTGTTGACGGGCCGTTTCATATGAAGGGCGGAATTGTTGTTTCAATTTAGCTAATTGTTTCTTTTTCATAATCTTCTCCTCTCGATCACTATCGATTATAAGGAAAATCAATGCAAATGAACAGAGATTATCATGAAAAAAACAAAAAAGTTTTAATAAATAGATGAAAAAACACCTCGTCAGCTAGGCTGATGAGGTGTTTCAGTGAATGCATCTGTCTGATGATAGTGGGGCATGAGTATCAATAAGTCATTGGTACCTTGTGCGACCAAGATCTCTTGCCAAACAAAGAAATCGTATGAGGCGCCTAATTTTTCTTGCAACATCTGCTGGTAGTCTGCTGTCGACCATTGACGTGCAGGAAAATGTTGGATTTTATCAGAAGTAATTAGAAAAACAAAATTTGGATCAAATGTTCGTTTGATTGCCTCTGGTAAAGAATTCAAATCTCGTATTGTCATAAGCACTCCTTTTTGGTTGCATTAGAATCCTGTTGTATCTGGATTAGATGCTTTGCCGACGACACCGTCTAATTGATCAATCGTCTTGATATCATCAGATGACAGTTCAAAATCAAAGACAGCCAGGTTTTCTTCGATTCGGCTTGGGGTCACTGATTTTGGCAATGGCAAGAAACCGTGTTGCAAGGACCACCGTAAAGCGATTTGGGCAATCGTTTTGTCATACTTTTCAGCTAGCTCTTTCATTTCTGGTACATCGAATATTTTCCCGGTACCTAAGGGACTGTAAGCTTCCAATAAAATATTGTGTTCTTGACAGTATTGGACCACTTCAGGCTGTAATTCTCCTGGTGCTAAGAAGATTTGGTTGACCATTGGGAATATGGTCGCAGTTTTTTTCAGTTCTTCTAAATGATGCGGCAAGAAATTGCTGACACCAATCGCTTTGATCTTGCCTGATTGATATAATTCTTCGAAGGCACGCCATGATTCAGCGTTGGCCATTTGCCAATTCTCGCGAAAGGCGACTGGGTTGGGCCAATGGATCAAGAATAGATCAACATAATCTGTTTGTAATTTTTCCAGCGATTCTGCAAAAGAAGACATCACTAAATCGTAGGAGTGGTTGCCATTCCATAATTTGGTTGTCAAAAAGATTTCTTCTCTTGGAATCCCACTTTCTTTGATTGCTTGCCCAACACTGGCTTCGTTTTTGTAGCCTTGTGCGGTATCGATGTGACGATAACCAGCAGCTAGTGCTTTTTTGACTGAGTCGACTGCAACTTCACCGTTTGGCGTTTGCCACGTACCGAATCCTAATTCTGGAATGGTGACGTTGTTTGATAATGTATAGCTGTTCATAAATTTTCCTCCTATAATCATTGGTAACTTTAGTGTAGCAGAGCAGCTTGCATTTTCCAACGGAAGCCACTTTGTTTTGGATGATTGCATGGAATTAATTTGCGAATCTACTTGTCATTGCAGCCCTTTTTTTTGTACACTAGACGAATGGATAAGGAGCGATAACAATGGATCTATATTTGAAGCATGCAATTTTACATATCATTGATCGGCAAACGGGCGATCCAGTATTTTCTCAAGTCGAATTGGACTTGACTACCGAATATGTGCGAGATTATTTAACCAAGAAGATTCAGAAACTAGCCAACCCGCAAACCAAGACCGGGAAATTAGTCGAATCATCTGAGATGGCCCAATTAGTCAAAGCAGCAAAAGACAATTTTGTTGCTGCCAGCGAGGGCATCGTTCAACGATGGTACGACGCCTATAAAGAAAGTGAAGACGCACCGAGCAGTGATGCCTTCGTTGTATTATATGAACTGGACACGAAATTACAATTGGCGTTTTTAAAGATCAATTATCAAGATGGTTATACGCATTTTATTGATAATGGGGAAGCAGGGATCGAGAATACGTTGATTCTTCATCGGGCGTTATTGGCAGGCAAAACCCAAAAAGCGGATGAGGGAATCACCATCGATATCGATAGTTTGACCTTTGAGCTGATAGAAAAGAAATATAGCTTTTCTGGGGAAAAACAGGTGTATTTTTCAACGAGCGTCATTGAAACTGAACCACTGCCTTCGTTAGAAGAGAATGTCAAAGTAATCAGAAAAGTTGCGGAAAAGATTGGTCAAAAATTTGAAACCCCATCTTATCACGTCGTGGCTGATTTGAAAGAAGCGGTCTATGATACCATCGAAGAGTCGGGCCATATCGATGTCCAAGAGATTGCAGAGAAAGTCTTTAAAGACAACATTACCGCGCAAATGAGTTTTAAAGAAGAAGTGACAGAAAAAGGGTTTATCGATCAAGCGCCAATGCTGCGTGATGTCCGTGAAATATCGGAGAAAAAATTTGGCAAACAGAAATTAAAACTATCTAACGGGATTGAATTAATCGTACCACTAGATGTTTACCGCGATCCCAATCTGATTGAATTTATCAATAACCCTGATGGAACGATTTCAGTCACGATCAAAAATGTTGAAGAAGTGATCAATCGAATGTAAAATAAAGGCCCACACAATGAATTGTGTGGGCCTTTATTGTTAGATCCATCTCAATCGGTCATTGCAGACAGCGCTTGTTGGGGTACTTGGGCTTTGTCTACTTCTTCCCAACGCAATACGCCTTTATGGGGGTTGACAACTAGTTTCAAGAAGGCACCTTCCTTCAATGGGTTGGACCGATACTCTTGCAATTTAACTTCTTTGCTATCGCCTTGTGTGTTATACGCAGTCTGTTGATATCGGTAAATATCTTCTACGACACCATCGCTGCTAATCGTGGTATCGTGGTCGCCTGTCGTTGTGATCTGGGTATAGTAGTCGGTGCCGCCATAATAATAATGATATGTAAATAGGCACCCACCGATAAAAATCGCTGCTGTCAGAAGACTCGCTATTATTTTTTTCAAGAAAATTCACCTCATTCTCTATTATTCACAAGAGAGAAGGGTACGTCCAATCCTTAAATAAAAAGTAAGAAAAACTTAGAGTTTAAGACAAGAGACACATTTCTTGACTTTGACTAAAATTGACCTATAATGAAGGTAGCTTCAAACTTACAAAAGATAAGTAAAGAATCTTTTTACGAAGCGCAACATTTGAATTCGAGTCAAACTGACTCATTTCTCTAGGAGGGAAAATTATGGCAAAACAACATTATGATCGGACCAAACCACATGTCAATATCGGCACGATTGGACACGTCGATCACGGGAAAACCACTTTGACGGCTGCAATCACAACGGTTCTTGGGAAGAAAGGACTTGCCAATCCGCAAGATTATGCAAGTATTGATGCGGCTCCTGAGGAACGAGAACGTGGCATCACGATCAATACTGCCCATGTAGAATATGAAACAGAAAAACGACATTATGCCCATATTGATGCACCAGGGCATGCGGATTACGTGAAAAATATGATCACCGGTGCTGCCCAAATGGACGGTGCAATCTTGGTGGTATCTGCCACAGATGGTCCTATGCCACAAACAAGAGAACACATTTTGTTATCACGGCAAGTGGGCGTTAAACATTTGATTGTTTTCTTGAATAAAATCGATTTAGTTGATGATGACGAATTGATTGATCTTGTCGAAATGGAAGTTCGGGAATTACTTTCAGAATATGATTTTCCTGGCGATGATATTCCAGTGATCAAAGGGTCTGCCTTGAAAGCTCTTGAAGGGGATGCGGATGCTGAACAAGCAATTTTAACCTTGATGGATACAGTGGATGAATATATCCCTACACCTGAACGTGACACAGACAAACCATTGCTATTGCCAATCGAAGATGTCTTTTCGATTACAGGTCGAGGCACAGTAGCATCTGGAAGAATCGATCGTGGTATCGTTAAAGTCGGTGATGAAGTTGAAATCGTCGGTATCAAACCAGAAACCCGCAGAGCTGTCGTAACTGGTGTTGAAATGTTCCGTAAAACAATGGACTTTGGGGAAGCCGGAGATAACGTGGGTGTCCTTTTACGAGGCATCACCCGTGACGAAATCGAACGGGGTCAAGTCTTGGCAAAACCTGGATCTATCACACCACATACGAAATTCCAAGCTGAAGTGTACGTATTGACCAAAGAAGAAGGTGGTCGTCATACACCATTCTTCAATCAATATCGTCCGCAATTTTATTTCCGTACAACAGACGTGACCGGTAACATTACCTTACCTGAAGGAACCGAAATGGTTATGCCAGGGGATAATGTGACGATCGATGTTGAATTGATCCATCCAATCGCTGTAGAAAACGGCACAACTTTTTCTATTCGTGAAGGTGGCCGGACAGTCGGTTCAGGTATCGTGACAGCTATCGAAAAATAATTTTTTAGGCAGTGCTTCCTTGATTTTTTGGAAGCACTGTTTCTTGTTGCGGGGATCTTCTCAAACGAATACATCCAAACCTCATCTTATTTTTTTCTAAATAATCTTGTGATTTTATTAAGTATTTTAAGAAGAATAAAAAGTGCTAGTCACTCACAAAAATTCATAGTACGATAGATGCTGAATCACAAAAAGATGGGATGTATTTGATGAGAAAAATCCGACGTTTCCTTAAAGTGATGTTGACCGGAATCTTGATTCTTGTAGTTTGCGGCGCGTTATTTTGGGGCTATCGCAACTATACAGCACTAAAACAAGTCTATACCTATGAGGCTTTGATTACCAAAGAAGCAACCGAAAATGACATATCTGAATACAGCTCTTTGGCATTAGCGATCATGTTGACTGAATCAAAAGGTCAAGGGGTCGACCCAATGCAAAGCTCAGAAAGTCTTTATGGGGAACAAAACCAATTTGACTCTCCTGAGGAAAGTATTACACAAGGGGTGTCCTATCTAGCAGAATTGATTGAAAAAGCTGAGGCACAGGGTTGTGATTTGTGGACTGCCGTCCAAGCGTACAACTTTGGTACAGATTACATCGATTATGTCGCCAAAAATGGTGGGCAAAACACATTGGAACTAGCTGAGACCTATTCGAAAGAAGTGCTCTCGCCATTGTTGGGCAATGACGACCAGCAAACGTATCGCTATTGGGGAATCCAATCGTTCTTTTATAATGGCGGCTACCTATACCATAATGGTGGAAACCTTTTTTATGCCGATCTTGTGAAAATGAATCAATGGAAAATCACAACTACCGCAGGCTTTTTTTCTTGATCGATTTGAATGAAAATAAAGTGAAAATACTTGAAATTTTAAATGAATATGGTAAACTCATTATGAGTGATTCCGTCTAATTATTTATCGCACTAATGTCAATTGGTGCGATTTTTTACCTAGTTATATAGTGGATGCTTACCAATTTGGAGGTGAGTGGATGGCAAGAATTCCTCAAACGGTGATCGATGATATCCGCGAGCGCAGCAATATCGTTGATGTTGTGGGTCAGTACGTACAATTAAAAAAATCTGGCAAAAATTACTTTGGCTTATGTCCATTTCATAATGAAAAATCGCCTTCATTTTCTGTTGCAGAAGATAAACAGATTTTTCATTGTTTTGGTTGTGGACGTGGGGGAAATATTTTTGGTTTTTTGCAAGAATTAGAAGGAATCAGTTTTCCTGAAGCGGTGGTAAAAGTTGCTGATCTCAATGATATCTCACTTGATCCTGCATATGCGCAAGCAGAGACGATCGATGCGCAAAGCTCACAAACAAGCCAATTGATTGCCCTTCATGAAAAAGCAGTTGAAGTCTATCATCACATGCTGATCAACACAGCTGCTGGTCAAGAAGCCTTAGATTATTTGCTGGGTCGTGGCCTAACAATGGAACTGATTGAAACGTTTCAGATCGGTTTTGCCCCAAATGAGCGGGCTTTTTTGGAAAAAGTTTTTCTGAACGAAAAGGCCAATCCAGATTTTTTTCCTGATACCGGCTTATTCGTGCAACGAAATGATGGTTCTCTAGCGGATCGTTTTTATCAACGTATCATGTTTCCGATTCGCAATCCACAAGGCAAAACGATTGGGTTTTCGGGGCGTTGGCTGGCCAGTGAAAAAGTAGGCGATCAAGACCAACCCAAATATTTGAATAGTCCAGAAACGCCGCTTTTCAATAAACGTGAGGTCTTGTTCAACTTTGATAAGGCGCGTCGCGTGATGAGAAAAGATGGTCAGGTCTTTTTATTTGAAGGTTTTATGGATGTGATCGCAGCATGGCAAGCAGGAATCGAAAACGGTATTGCTTCAATGGGCACCAGTTTGACGAACCAGCAGATTGCCGCCATCGAACGGGCAGCTGAAGAAGTTGTCTTGTGTTATGATGGGGATCAAGCTGGGATCGAAGCCACCAACCGAGGGATCGATCTGTTGCAAAGCAATAGTCGGTTGCGGATGTCAGTGGTTCGTGTACCTGAGCGTTTGGATCCGGACGAGTATTTGCGAAAATATGGACCTGATGCATTATATAAATTGGCAGTTCATGGCAAAGAAACAGTCTTTTCGTTTAAAATGGATTACCATCGTACCAATCGAAACTTGGCAAATGAAAAAGAACAATTAGATTATGTGCAAGTCGTTTTGCAAGACTTGCAAAAAGTCGATTCACTATTGGAGCAAGATCGATATTTGACCCAGTTGTCTACTGAGTTTCAAATCAGTCGCGAGACGCTGCAGCAACAGCTGCGGCAGTCCCGAAAGGCGGCGCCTGTCCAACCAGTCCAGCCGCCGTCTGCGGAAGCGATGGTCTTTCAACCGCCTGTGCGGCAACAAGTCAAAACACAAGTTGAAAAAGCGCAAGAACTGCTGCTTTACCGCTTGTTCCACGATGAGACGTTGAATCATCGGTTTCGCAATACAGGTATTTCTTTTATACATGATCGATACCAACAATTGTATCTGTTATTTGATGCATTTATGGAAACAGAAGAACATTTTGTCTTGGCAAAGTTCTTAGATTTTTTACAAGAACCAACAATGAAAAACATGGTGATCGAGATCGCAGATTTGAAAGTTTCCGATGAAGGAACTGAACAAGAATTTCAGGACATTCTGCAGGTCTTCCAAAAATCGGGCATTGCTGAAGAAATCAATCAAAAAAGAATCCAGCAGCAAGAGGCCCGGCAAAAGGGAAATCAGCAATTGGAACTTGAACTTGCAATCAAGATCATCGAATTGACCAAACGATTGAAACAAGCTAAATAGCGAACTGAAAGGGGCTTTCTTTCATGGCAGAAGAAACAAAAAAAACGTACGACAAAGCAGTTGCTGAATACATTCGAGAAAACAAGACCAAAGGACAAGTGGTATATGACGACATTACCAATCGTTTGGCGACACCTTATACATTAGATGCCGATGCAATGGACAAATTGATCCAAAAACTTGAAGACGCTGGGATCAGTGTGGTAGATGAAAATGGGGAACCGTCTATTCATAGCTTGAAAAGCAATGAAAAAAGACAAAATACTCAGCCGCAAGAAGACTTATCTGCACCAACTGGTGTCAAAATCAATGATCCCGTTCGGATGTACTTAAAAGAAATCGGCCGTGTGCCGTTATTGACTGCTGAAGAGGAAGTTGCTTTAGCGCTTAAAATCGAAGAAGGTGACCAAGAAGCCAAACAACGTTTAGCTGAAGCAAACTTACGTTTGGTGGTCAGTATTGCCAAACGGTATGTAGGTCGTGGGATGCAATTCCTCGATTTGATCCAAGAAGGCAATATGGGTTTGATGAAAGCAGTAGAAAAGTTTGATTACCGTAAAGGGTTTAAATTCTCTACCTATGCTACTTGGTGGATCCGTCAAGCAATCACCCGTGCAATCGCCGACCAAGCACGGACGATCCGTATTCCGGTGCACATGGTGGAGACAATCAACAAATTGATCCGGATCCAACGTCAATTATTGCAAGATTTAGGTAGAGAACCGACACCTGAAGAAATTGGTGCCGAAATGGATCTGCCAACTGAAAAAGTGCGAGAAATTCTTAAAATCGCACAAGAGCCCGTTTCGTTGGAAACACCGATTGGTGAAGAAGATGATTCACACCTTGGTGATTTTATCGAAGACCAAGATGCAACAAGCCCCGCAGAACATGCGGCGTATGAGTTGTTGAAAGAGCAATTAGAAGATGTGTTGGACACATTGACGGATCGTGAAGAAAACGTGTTGCGCTTACGCTTTGGTATCGATGATGGCCGTACCCGGACATTGGAAGAAGTAGGTAAAGTCTTCGGTGTGACCAGAGAACGGATTCGACAAATCGAAGCAAAAGCTTTGCGGAAGTTGCGCCATCCATCTCGTTCAAAACAATTGAAAGATTTCTTGGAATAAACCAAGTTATATCGGACTTTTCGAAGCTATGCTTTGGAAAGTCCGTTTTTGTTTGTTATAAAAGAAACGATCTTTTGTAAGATAACTTAATAAAAACGTAACCAAGCAAGTGTTGGCTAATGCGCTAGAATGTGATAAATTTAAATTTGTGAATTCAGTTTTCACCTACACATATGTGATTCAGATATGGACGAATCAATATGTTGATAGACATTTATATCAGTTCGTTTGATTTTTTGCTATAGGTCAAAGAAGCATCTACCTATTTATTAAGAAGTTAAAAAGGAGCAAATGCAGCCAAATGGAAAAGACATGTCCTAATTGTGGATTTAAAGCACGTGAAATAACCCCTATTTGTCCTAATTGCGGATTTAAATGGGCAGAAATAGAAAAAACATCAACAGACACGCCAATCACTGATCATTCTAGCACTGAGAACGATGACATTCGTTGGTCAGATTATAAACATGTGTCGATTGGTGAAATGGAAGAACAGTTTGGTGAGGTCCACCGTGACCCGGATGAAAAAAATAAAACAACAAAAAGTGTCTCTGGCTTTCAGTCAAAAAACACAGATGTTGAAGAGCGCTCGGATGCACCCATTTTCGCCCGAAAACAAACAGAAGATAACATACCCAACACTGTAGATGATGAACAGACAGAAGTGCTGTCAGACCATGACGCGGAGATTTTATCCGCCTATATCCGTCGTCATAAAGGAGAAGAAGACGAAACCGAAATCTCCGATGCGAAACCAAGTACCACCAACGCAAGTGCAGACCATTCTGCTGAAGACGGCCCAAAAGAAGTCGATGCAAAAAACAACCAAGAAGTAAAGACCCAATCGTCTTCAATTGGTCAAGAGAATGCCTCTTTTGCTGAGGAACCAGAGGCAAGCCGGCAGCCATCCCTTGCTGTTAGCAAAAATACTGACAACAAAGCGGCTGAAGTGCCGGCTTCACCAAAGAAAAAGTCAAAAAAAATCATCTATTTAGCAGCTGCTGTTTGTCTTGTTGCGGTTGGTGGCGGGTGGATGTATTATCACCAGCAACAAACCGCGGCCCAAGAAGCGCAACTGGCAAAAGACACAGCAGATTTGGATCAAATTCAAACTGCATTGAATGAAATGTTTACAGATCAGGATCATGTGTACTTAAAAAGGAATGTGACAGCATCTGCTGTAACGGATTTAAAACAACAGTTAGCAGCCTTCAAAGAAAACGAGCGCTACCAAGACTTGGCAGCAGAAGCAGATGAAATCACCGAAAAAATAGCTGCACTCACTGAAGTCAATGCTTATTTTTCTGAACCAGCGGTCGTAGAAGATCAATTGAATGAAGTATCACTCAAAGAAGCTGCAAATATTTCGATGGACAAAAGAGATGAAAAAGATGGTTTTGATGCATTGATCAATCAAGCAATCACCATGGGTCAGACCGAATATCAATCGATCCAAGAAGTTCAAAATGCGGTTAAAAGCATGACCGCATTGGTTAAAGATGGCGAGGTCCCAGATAGTATTACCCGATCGAACTATAATGAATTGATGAAAAAAGTCCAAGCATTGCCGATCGAATCAGTGGCGACGACATTATCTGAAGAACTCAAAATAGTAGATACAAGTTTGACTAAAAGAGAAACAGCAGAGAAAGCCGCTGCCGAGAAAGCAGCCGCAGAAAAAGCTGCTGCCCAAAAAGCCGCTGCTGAAGCTGCCGAAAGTGCCAACAGCAGCACAACGCAAGATTCTTCTGAAGAAGACTATGTGTTATCGCCGAATACCCCTACGAATACCAACAACCAGCCAATCATTCCGGCACGACAAAGTGATTTGGCAGATACCACGAACAGTGCTTGGAACTGGGCCGAAGGTGTAAAGGAAAAAATCATCGCAACAGCGATTGCGCGAGGCTATGTGGTTGAAGGTGGGTATACTTTTGAACGGGTGCGCATCGTAGATGGACAAGGATATTACAATTTCTATGCCACCAACACAGAAGGCAGTTTATTAAAAGGAACCGGTGAATCCGCACTGCCGATGTATCTGTTCACAGTCAATGCGAAGACAGGTTATTTCAGAGGCAATGGGAATGATCATACTGTTCGCTAATGACTCATTATCGTCAACATACAATCTAGAGATACCATAGAGATGTGAAAAGTACTTGTTTCTCCTCCTTGATTTCGATATGATGTAAGGTAATCGTTCGAACAAGGAGGTTTTTGTGTGCAGAAAATAGAAAGATATGATCGTTTTGAAGATGGTGTGATCGCATGTGTGCCGACGATTTTAGGTTATTTGGGTATTGGCTTTGCGATGGGTGTCGTAGGTAAAGGCATTGGGTTATCTATTTTAGAAATTATTTTCATGTCGGTTATTGTTTATGCTGGCAGTGCCCAATTCATCATTTGTGCACTTTTGGTTATCCATGCACCAATGACAACGATCGTTGCGACCGTCTTTTTAGTCAATTTACGCCATTTCTTGATGAGTTTATCTGTTGCACCGTATTTCAAACAAACGCCATTTTTATCAGCAATTGGTATCGGGTCTTTGTTGACAGATGAATCTTACGGCGTGCTGACGACTGCTTTGCAGCAAAACAAACCCGTGACCGCCAAATGGACGCATGGTTTAAATGTGATGGCATACGTAAGTTGGATCATTGCAACATTCTTAGGGGGGCTATTAGGGTCATTTATTCCAGATCCAGAACGCTTGGGGTTAGATTTTGCGTTAATCGCCATGTTTGTTGGCTTATTTTTATTCCAAGTGGAACGACCTTTGAAGAAAAAAACAAAACAAACGGTCCTGATATTGGCAGCTGTTGTTGTCACACTCGTGATTTGTATGGCACATACGACTGCGGAAGTGGCAGTGATCATTGCCACACTTGTCGGTTGTTTGGTTGGGACGGTGACACACCATGGGTGATTTTGTTATACTGATGATAGCTTGCGGCATCGTTACTTGGATACCAAGGGTACTGCCGTTTGTATTTTCGAAAAAAATGGTGTTTCCTGAAAAATTCACGATATTTTTGAGCTATTTGCCATTGTGTATCTTGGCTGCCCTACTGGTGCAAAATGTATTGGTTTTTCGCGAAGGACAATTGCCTTTGCTTAAAGTGAAAGAAACGATAGCTTGTTTGCCAGCTTTGGCAGTTGGGTATTATACGAAAGATTTGATGAAAATCGTTGTGACAGGTATTATCACCATGGCATTGATTCGATTGATTTTTCCTTAATCAACATTGTATTTTATTGAAGGAGTGAACGCATGAAAGATTTATTAGCGTCCGTATTTAGCGGACTGATCATTGATGAGAATGATCAAAATTATTTTGTTCAAAAAAGCGGTGTAACATTCCGTTTATCAAAAGAAGAAGGCGAACATCACTTAGGTGAGGCTGTGGAAGGCTTTGGGTATCAAAACCAAAAACAAGAAAATGTCATGACGACATTGATCCCAAAGAGCCGCAAAGGACATTATGCTTTTGGTACAGTCACTGGCAGCCGTCGCGACTTAGGTGTATTTGTCGATATTGGGTTGAAGGATAAAGACATGGTGGTTTCATTAGATGAATTGCCAACGATCCGTGAATTATGGCCCAAAAAAGGCGACCGTTTGATGGTTAGTCTTCAAGTAGATGAGAAAGAACGGATCTGGGCAACACTAGCAGATGAGAAAATTTTTAAAGCACTGAGCAAAAACGGCAATGAAACGATGAAAAATCAAGACATCACAGGAACGATCTATCGTTTGAAATTAGCCGGAAGTTATTTGTTGACAGAAGATTTTCATGTTGGGTTTGTGCACCCTTCAGAACGCTATCAAGAACCGCGTTTAGGGGAAGTGGTCAAAGGACGAGTGATTGGTGTTCGTCCGGATGGGGTTTTGAATGTATCCTTGAAACCTCGCGCTTATGAAGCCATTTCTGATGATGCTGCAATGATTTTGACTTTCTTGGAACGTGCTGCAGATCACCAAATCCCATACACAGATAAATCGACGCCAGAGGAAATTTTACAAACATTTGGCATCAGCAAAGGTCAGTTTAAACGTGCACTTGGGAACTTATTTAAGCAACGGTTGATTGAGCAAAAAGAAGGATATACAAAGTTGATCAAAAAACCTAATTGAGAATGCTTGTATCTTTTTTGATTCTAATTTATAATGATTACAATAAACGTCGAGGTGGTTTTTGCCTAGATTATAATAATTATAAATTAGTTTTATGTGGAGGCAGCCATGAATACAACAGCAGCTTTAAAAAAGACCAAAAAACAATTACATGAATCAGGTTTTAAATTGACCCCGCAACGTGAAGCAACGTTGTTGGTTTTGTTAGAAAACGAAAAAGATCATTTATCCGCAGAAGAGATTTTCTTTTTTGTTCGGAAAAAGAATTCTGAAATTGGATTAGCAACAGTCTACCGGACGTTGGAGATTTTAACAGATTTACGGATCGTTGATAAAGTCAGTTTCAATGATGGTGTGGCACGTTATGATTTGCGTAAAGAAGGTGCGAAGCATTTTCATCACCATTTATTGTGTTTAGAGTGCGGCAATATTGAAGAAGTTGAAGAAGATCTTTTGGGCAGTGTAGAGGAAATCGTTGAACAAAAATACCACTTCTTAGTGAAAGACCACCGGTTGACCTTTCATGGTGTGTGCCAAAATTGCCAGAACAAACAGTAACGCGATCGAATGAAACAAGGATAAGTCAAATGCCGAACCATAGGTGGATTTTTGCAGAAAAGGATTTTCTTGCAAACACGAATCACCATATGATTCGGTTTTTTGTTTTTCACTTGTGTTTGCCTACCCACCTAGCATAACGGACAAGAATTTGATATGATAAGAAAGTTGAACGAAGGGGTGCGAGATGGAAGAACAAATCACAGATTATCTGCATTATTTAATGATCGAACGCGGTTTATCTCAAAATACTCGGGTCAGCTATCAAAGAGATCTTACCCAGTACGCGGCTTTTTTGAAAACGCAACATGTGACAGAGTGGCAGCAAGTGGATCGCGTCGTTGTGTTGACATTTTTACAAAGCTTGCAAGCGGATGGCAAATCATCAGCGACAGTCATTCGAATGGTATCAAGCTTACGAAGATTTCATCAATACTTACGGCAAGAAAGAATGACGGATCATGATCCAATGCAACATATTGATTCGCCAAAAAAACAACAAAAATTACCGGATACATTGAGTCTGAATGAAGTTGAGCGCTTGATCGAGACGCCAGATACGAGGGAAGTTTTGGGCATTCGTGATCGTGCGATCCTAGAAGTCATGTATGCGACGGGTTTACGGGTCAGCGAGTTGATTGGTTTGAAATTAAATGATCTGCACCTGAGTATGGGGTTGTTGCAAACCACAGGTAAAGGGGACAAAGAACGAATCGTTCCTTTAGGTGATTTGGCGATCCAATGGATCGAAACTTACTTAAGTGATGCCAGACCCTATTTGACTCGAAAAAATACCGATGAACCGCATCTATTTGTCAATAATCATGGGCGTCATTTGTCACGACAAGGTATTTGGAAAAACCTCAAGAGCCTTGTTCGCCAAGCAGGTATCCATAAAAATGTCACGCCCCATACGTTGCGGCACAGCTTTGCGACCCACCTGTTAGAAAATGGCGCTGATTTACGTACCGTTCAAGAATTATTGGGCCATGCAGATATTTCAACGACCCAAATTTATACACATATTACAAAGAAACGAATGACGGAAGTCTACAAACAGCATTTTCCCCGTGCATAGAAAAAGAGGACAGAGATGGAAGAAATCAATATTAAGTTAGCTGTCTTTGAAGGACCGCTGGATTTGCTGCTGCACTTGATCAAACAATTAGAAATCGATGTGTATGATATTCCGATTGCAGCGATCACCGAACAATATATGGCCTATATCCATACGATGAAATTTTTGGCTTTAGAAGTTGCAGGTGAATATCTAGTTATGGCAGCCACTTTGATGGCAATCAAAAGTCAGATGTTGCTGCCGAAGCAAGAATTAGCAGTTGAAATCGAAGAATATGAAGAAGATCCTCGGGATGTTTTGGTGGCGCAGTTATTGGAGTATCGCAAATATAAGTATGCTGCGGAACAATTGTCAGAAAAAGCCGAAGAGCGCAGCTTATATTACACGAAAGATCCAATGGATGTGGATGCATACAAAGCGCAGGATGACCATCTGACGGCCAATCAATTCAATACGATCGACTTGTTCATGGCTTTTCAAAAAATGATTGAAAAAAAGAAAAATCGGCAAGTATTAGAAACAAAGATCACACCAGATGAAAATACCATAGATGAGAAAATGGCGACGATCCAAATGGAAATGCAACATGTTAGTGCCAAAAAAGGACGCGCATTTGATTCATTTTTTGAATCATACAACAAAAGTGAAGTCGTTGTTACGTTTATGGCTTTGCTGGAATTAATGAAAAAAGGAACGATACGTGTAGAACAGAACGATAATTTTTCATCGATCATGCTCTACCCAACAGGTATAGTAAATGAATAAATACAGTCAAATCGAAGCGATATTATTTGTTGTTGGCGACGAAGGAATTGGTCTTGAAGAATTGAGCTATCTTGTCAAAGATAGTACAGCCAATGTTTACCAACAACTGCAAGAATTGAATCAAAAATATGAAGCAAATGACCAAACAGCGTTGCATATTTTAGAAGTCGGCAATCATTTTGTTCTGTCTACCAAAAAAATATTCGCGCCTTTGCTCAAGAAGTATGCTGAGTCGCCGATGGGCAGCTCATTATCACAAGCGGCTTTAGAAACCTTGTCGATCATTGCCTACAAACAGCCAATCACCAGAATGGAAGTGGAAGATATTCGCGGGGTCCAATCCAGCGGATCGGTACAGAAATTGACAGCCAAAAGACTGATTGAAGAAAAAGGTCGGGTAGACGGACCTGGTCGTGCTATATTATATGGTACAACTGATTATTTTATGGATTATTTCGGCTTGAAAAGTTTGGCTGAATTGCCGGATATCCAGTCAATGGAAGATGAACTCGAAGAAGATGCACCTTTTGATCTTTTTTATGACCGCTACAAGCAAGTAGAAGGAGAATGATGATGGAACGTTTGCAAAAAGTGATCGCTCACGCAGGAATCACCTCAAGAAGAAAAGCAGAAGGATTGATCACAGCTGGCCGTGTCCGGGTCAATGGTCAAGTAATCAAAGAATTGGGTGTACAAGTCAGCAGTAAAGATGTGGTTGAAGTCGATGGTGTACCAATCGAACAGGAACAACATGTCTATTATTTATTCTATAAACCACGGGGTGTGATTTCAGCAGTCAGTGATGACAAAAAACGGAAAGTTGTATTAGATTATTTCGAAGGTATAACTGCCCGGATCTATCCAGTAGGACGTTTAGATTATGATACGTCAGGTCTTTTGTTGCTGACCAATGATGGAGAATTGTCACAAACGTTGATGCATCCCAAACATGAAGTGGATAAAGTCTATGTTGCAAAAGTTAAAGGCGTTGCCGATAAGAAACAATTGTTGCCTTTAACGAAAGGGATCCGTATTGAAGGACGTAAAACAGCGCCAGCGCGATTTGAGATTCTTTCCACGGATATGGCTGCTCAGACTAGTATCGTGCAATTGACGATCCATGAAGGGCGCAACCATCAAGTCAAAAATATGTTGAAGGCTGTGGGGCTGCCGGTCCAAAAATTAAAACGAGAACTTTATGGGCCGTTGACATTAGATGGCTTGAGACCGGGTGAATTTCGTGAGTTGTCCAAAAAAGAAGTGAGTCAACTTAAAAATAGTATTAAGTAACAATTCAGGCAAATAAAAGCATTTGTCAAAAAAAATTTTTTATGTATAATAGATGATGTAATATAAAATAAAGGTTCGTCTTCAGGGGCAGGGTGCAATTCCCGACCGGTGGTTATAGTCCACGACCTATTTCTTTGAAATAGCTGAATCGGTGAAATTCCGATACCGACAGTACAGTCTGGATAAAGAAGATAGAGCGTATTTGATTTACCTATGGTTATTTCGAATGCCCTCTTTTTTCCCTGTGGAAAAAAGAGGGCATTTTTTGTCAGGCGCCGACAAGAAATGCCAACGGAAATTTAATAGGTTCGTTTGAAGAGGAGTCCTGAACTTAGGAGGATTTTGTACTGATGAACAACAAGACAAGAAGAATGGTCACAATTGCCATGTGTGCGGCGATGGGTACAGTGTTGCAATTTATCGCTTTCCCGATTTTTCCAGCATTTAGTTTTTTGAAAATTGATTTTAGTGACATCCCAGTGATGATCATGATGTTTCTCTTTGGCCCGCTTAGCGGCGTGCTGACTGCATTGTTACGCTCGATTTTACATTTATTTTTATCTGGATTTTCACCGGCTGATTTAGTAGGAGATGCAGCTAGTTTCTTTGCTACATGTGCCTTTACATTGCCGATGTATTATTTTTTCCGTAAAGGGATCCATCGCAAAAATAAAACAATCGGTGTGATCAGCGGTATTCTTTCTATGGCCGTATTTATGAGTATTGCCAATCTATTTGTGATCACACCATTGTATCTGCATTTCTTTGGTATGAACGCAAATCAATTCCTTGGTATGTCTCTGGCACGCTATGTTGCGATCGGTATTTTTCCGTTCAACATCATCAAGGGTGCAATCGTCAGTGGTATCTTTTTGGTACTGCATGCAAAGTTGTTGCCATGGTTGGCACGAAAACAACCGCACCATGCATCTGTTCGAAAATAATCTTGAACCAATGAAATGAAGCAACCCACAAATCGTCGCAAGCAGCGACTGTTTGTGGGTTTTTTATGGTTTATTTTTCTAAAATAATCGCACGCGTTGGACATTTACGATAGGCAGTTTGGACTTTTTCTTGTTCTGCATCTATGATAAACTGTTGGCGAGCGGTGGGTTCTTGGGCAAATAAGACGATTCCGTCTTCATCATAGTCAAAGATATTCGGTGCATAAAGGGCGCATAGTCCACAAGCGATACACCGTTCTGGGATGATTTTACAGCGTTGTGACATCAGACTTTCCTTTCTGGAGGCAAATATGGATGTGTTTATTTTAGCGCTCTTTGCGCACAGTGACAAGTTGCGACCATCAACACTTTATCAGTTATTGGTAGGTAAACGTACCAGTTCAGTACTAAGTTATGGTTGTTTTTATGATCGGTTGGGTCTTTTTCAGGCGCTGCCTGACCTAGACGAGGCCTATTTTCAGCAACGAATCGATTATTTGTTGAACAAGGGGAATTTGGTAACTGATCAACAAGGGTTGCTCAATACAGACGAGGATTTCAAAGACGCTCTTTTGCCGTACAAACAAATACTCGAACAAGCCTCTTATTATCGGTATGGACGAACATGGCAAGAGTCTTGGCGTTTGCTGTGCTTGCTGGTCCAAGCAGTCAGCTATCAAGGCGTGACCAATCACTATATCCCAGTAGAAAACACGCCAATGTATACAGAACCTGTCAGGCATATTCTGCAGCAAGTACCTGATGTAAAAAACAATTTGTTTCAAGAACTCTGGCAAGTCTTTGAACGATTGCCTGCTGAAACAGCAGACTTTTTGGCGGGTACGTTGACGGGACCGCAAGTTTTAGGGAAAACATTTTTTCAGTTGGTCCCTGATCTTTATCAGCAACAACCGTGGGACCAATTGTACACGGCTGCAGCCATCCAACGATTTATCGCCCATGTAGAAAATCAGAAAACACCGATTCTTTCCCGCATCTTGGCGCCTTTTTTGCAACGGAATTTGAATCAAAGCATGCTTGATACACGAAGATTGTTTCAAAATGGTTTGTCTGTCAAAGATATCATGCGCCAAAGAAATTTAAAAGAAGGGACTGTCAATGACCATTTGATTGAGTGGGCTTTGTTAGACGAACACTTTCCCTATACACGCTTTGATCGTCAGATATATACTCATTTGCCTGTCTGTTCATGGCGGTACCGCTATCAAGAATTGCAACAAATGCTGGGGGCAGATTTTTTGACGATCCGGCTCTTTCAAATTGCACAAAAGAAGGGAATCCAATGTTAAAAAATGACTTAAAACACTATTTTGGGTTTGAAGAATTTCGTGCAGGCCAAAAAGAAGTCATCGAAAGTGTGCTGCATCAACGAAATACATTGGCCATCATGCCGACAGGCAACGGGAAAAGCCTGTGCTATCAATTACCCGGCTATCTGTTAGAAGGCCTAGTCATTATTGTTTCGCCTTTGGTTTCTTTGATGGAAGATCAGGTATTTGGCTTGCAAAAACATGGAGAAAAACGAGCGATTGCTTTCAACAGTCAGCTGACCGGCATGGACAGGCACTATGTTCTTGAACATCTACATATGTATAAATTTTTATTTTTAAGCCCAGAGATGCTCTTACAAGAATCAGTCATCAACCGCTTGAGTCATGTGCCGATTGCTTTGTTCGTGGTGGATGAAGCCCATTGTGTTTCTCAGTGGGGCATTGATTTTCGTCCGGAATATCTTGACTTGGCTTACGCCAGAAAGAAATTACATTTTCCGACGACGCTGGCGTTGACGGCAACAGCGACTAAAGAAGTGGAGGCCGATATTCGTAAATATCTATTGCAAGGAGAGGTTGCGGTTTTCCGTTATTCAATGAACCGCAGCAATATCGGGCTGATCGTTGAAAAGACAACGGATAAGCTTTCAACGCTGCAATCTTATTTAAAACGGTTGAATGGAGCAGGAATCATCTATTGTGCCACGCGAAATCAAGTAGAAGAGGTCTATCGATCCTTAAAAAAAGACTACGCCGTCGGCTTTTATCATGGTGGACTGGCCAGTGATCAACGAAAAATGCTGCAACAGCAATTTTCCCAAAATCAGTTGCAATTGTTGGTGGCAACCAATGCATTTGGCATGGGGATCAATAAAAGTGATATCCGCTTTGTTATTCATTATGACTTGCCAGATTCCTTAGAGAATTATAGCCAAGAAATCGGCCGAGCTGGCCGGGATGGCTTGGCAAGTCGGGCTATTTTACTGTATCAAGCCCATGATGAGCAGATCCATTATTTCTTTCAGCGGGAAACCCAAGAACAAATCAAGCAACTTGTTGGTGCTTATGATACCAATCAGGCAGTAACATTGACTCCGCTGCAAGAAAAGTGGCTGCAAAAAACCCGTAAGCTGGGTATTGATCAGTGGCAGCAAGTAGTAGCACAAAATGAACAAAACAAACGATCAAAGTTGAGAGAAATGCTGCGTTATATCGACTTGGAGACCTGCCGACGAACCTTCTTGCTGCAGTATTTTGGTGAGCAATCGCAATCGATCGATCCTTGTTGCGATAACGATGGGTTGACGATCGATCAAGAAAAAGAGAAGGTTTTTACAGAAGAAAAAGATACTTGGCGCGCCCTTTTACTAAAAATGTTTAAAGATGTAAATTGATTTAGTTTTTGCAGGACAGTTTTCATTGACCTATGGTATAATACAGCGGAACGATACTAGGAGGGAATACGAGTGAGTAAGAAAGACAACAACTATAATTCAGAAAATCAAGAACCGTGGGAACAACCAATATATGATACAGAATATGAAGATTCTGCATCAAGATCACAACATCGACAACAAAAACGGGGGAATTCACTCTTTTTGACGATCGTGCTAGTTTTGCTTTTCTTGATCGTGGCTATTCCTGTAGGTGCAGGGATCTGGGTCTTGAATCATAATAATGATTCTGGGGTAGTGGCTGACAGCAGCACGTCAGAAAGCACGGCTTCATCCACAACAGAATCATCGACGACAGAATCATCTACAACAGAGTCTACTAGCTCATCAACAAGCGAATCATCTAGTGCATCGAGTTCGTCGTCTAGTTCATCAAGCACATCATCAAGCAGCAGTTCTGCTCCAGCACCGTCAAGCAGTGCATCTTCTGAAGAGCAAAACAATGGCGCGGCTGATGACAACACCCAAACGGATCAAGGGACGACAGAACAATATACAACTGTACAAGCTGGTGAGGGACCAGAGCAAGTCGCTGCCCGCAATGGTATTTCAGTGGAAACATTGTATGAATTGAACGGTATCGATCCAAATAATTTTATGCTATACCCAGGTGATACACTACGAATTAAATAAAAAACCGCTTTGGCGGTTTTTTTTCTTGAATGAGACAATTGAAGCAAAGATCAATGAACTATTTTCGATCATTGCACAGAAACGAGGCGCAATCAACGAATGAAAAAAATCAATATCGCGATTGATGGACCGGCTTCATCAGGCAAAAGTACCGTGGCAAAAATCATTGCAAATGAGCTAGGTTTTGTATATACCGATACGGGGGCAATGTATCGAAGCATTACTTATCTGGCATTAAAAACAGGATGTGCACTTGACGATGAAGCGGCTATTGCTGCATTGATCGATCAATATCCGATCACCTTTAAGCCCAAAAAAGATGGACAAGATGTCTTTGTCGGCACAGAGGAAGTGACGGAGGCGATTCGTCAGCCAGAAGTCACCAATGCTGTTTCTGAGGTATCGGCACATCCGGCTGTTAGAAAGAAACTTGTAGAACAACAACAAGCCATCGCTGTAGAGGGCGGAGTCGTCATGGATGGCCGAGATATCGGAACCGCTGTGCTTCCGCAAGCAGAGGTCAAGATTTTCTTGGTGGCAAGTGTACAAGAGCGGGCAGAACGTCGATTTAAAGAGAATCAAGAAAAAGGGATCGATACAACTTTTGATGTGTTGAAACAAGAAATTGAGCAACGAGATTACTTAGATTCTCATCGTGCAGTCTCACCATTGAAACAGGCCGAAGATGCTGTGCGCATCGACACCTCCGGTATGTCGATCAAAGAAGTCGTGGCAGCCATTAAACAGACAATCAAGGAAAAAGGGTATGAAAAAAACTAGTGGGTGTTTCCCACTGTTTTTTTATTTTTAGTCAGAAAAATAGAGAAAATCTAGAGAAAACTGGCACGAAAAGATTTCTAAGTCAAAAAGACACGAGTTTTTTATGAAAATAAGAGAAATCGCTTTATTTTTTTTGCATTCTATTTTAAACTAAAAGATGTAGTGCAATTATGCAGAATTGTTGGTTAGGAGGACACGAGAGATGACAGATTTTGAAAATAAACAGGTTGATAACGGAAATGAATCAATGGAAGCTGCTTTAGATAATTTCCAAGAAGTAAATGTAGGGGATATCGTAAAAGGCGAGGTTTTAGCCATTGAAGATCGCCAAGCGATCGTCGGTATCGAAGGTGCCGGCGTTGAAGGCGTAGTTCCGGCGAAAGAATTATCTACTTCACCTGTCGAAGACATCAACGAAGTAGTGAAAGTGGGCGATGTCTTAGAATTGGTTGTGATCTCAGCAATCGGTAAAGACAAAGAAAACGGCAGCTATCTTTTATCTAAACGACGTTTAGATGCCAAGAAAGTATGGGAAGATATCGAAAAAGACTTTCAAGAGGGCAAAATCATCGAAGCACCTGTGACGAACGTTGTCAAAGGCGGGTTGGTCGTAGATGTCGGTGTACGCGGTTTTGTGCCAGCTTCAATGGTGGAAGACCATTTTGTGGCTGACTTTGAAGAATATAAAGGGAAAACATTGACCTTTAAAATCGTAGAGATCGAACCTTCTGAAAACCGGTTGATTCTCTCACATAAAGCGGTTGTTGAAGCCGAAAAATCAAAACAAAAAGAAGCGATTTTGGCTGATTTATATGAAGGACAAGAAATCGAAGGAAAAGTTGCCCGATTGACTGACTTTGGTGCTTTCGTCGATTTAGGCGGTATCGATGGCTTAGTCCATGTATCAGAAATTTCTCATGGTCATGTGGGCAAACCATCTGATGTATTGTCAGTGGGAGATACGGTTAAAGTACGTGTTTTATCTGTTGATGCAGATAAAGAACGGGTATCATTATCGATCAAAGATACATTGCCTGGACCTTGGAATAATATTGAAGAACAAGCAGCAGTTGGCAGCGTATTGACTGGTACGGTCAAACGTTTGACAAGTTTTGGTGCGTTCGTAGAAGTCTTCCCTGGTGTTGAAGGATTGATCCATATTTCACAAATCTCACACAAACATATTGCCACACCACATGAAGTCTTGCAAGAAGGGGAGGAAGTTCAAGTAAAAGTGCTTGAAGTCAATCCTGCTGAACATCGAATCGCATTGAGTATCAAAGCTCTTGAAAAAAATGAGCAGGCGGATACACAAGAAGAAACCGATGAAGATGATTACCAATTACCTGAAGAATCAACAGGTTTCACTATGGGTGACATCTTGGGCGATGCGTTAAAAGATAGCGACGAAGAGTAATTGTATGCAGACAGCTTATAACGATTCGATGTTTGAATTTGTTATAAGCTGGTTTTTTGTTTTCTTAGAAGGCTTGCAACTTTACGCAGCTTTAGGTAAACTAAGTAAGATTGAATACAAAACCGCATGTAATCATATATGCAGTTTTTTTAATGGAGGGTAAAAAATGTCAAATCCAACAATAGCGATCGTTGGGCGTCCGAATGTGGGGAAATCGACCATTTTCAACCGGATAGCAGGAGAGCGCATTTCGATCGTTGAGGATACTCCAGGAGTGACCCGAGATCGGATATATGCCACAGGTGAATGGCTGGGCAGAGATTTTAGTGTGATCGATACTGGCGGGATCGATTTAGGCGATGAGCCGTTTATGGATCAAATCAAACATCAAGCTGAGATAGCAATCGACGAAGCAGACGTCATTGTTTTTATTACAAGTGCACGAGAAGGCGTGACAGATGCCGACGAAATGGTTGCGCGTATGTTATATAAGAGCAATAAGCCAGTGATTTTGGCTGTCAATAAAGTGGATAATCCAGAGATGCGTGCTGATATTTATGAGTTTTATACATTAGGCTTAGGCGATCCATATCCAATATCAGGTAGTCATGGTTTGGGTATTGGTGATGTCTTAGATGAAGCAGTCAAGCATTTTACTGATGAAACGGAAGAAGAAGATGAGTCTATCATTAAGTTCAGTTTGATCGGCCGACCAAACGTAGGTAAATCTTCTCTGATCAACGCGATTTTAGGCGAAGAACGTGTGATTGTTTCTGAGATTGAAGGAACTACCCGGGATGCGATCGATACCCATTTTACTAGTGAAACAGGACAAGAGTTCACAATGATCGATACAGCCGGTATGCGCAAAAAAGGCAAAGTATATGAATCCACTGAAAAATATAGTGTCATGCGTGCGATGCGCGCCATTGAACGCTCAGATGTCGTCTTGATGGTCTTGAACGCGGAAGAAGGGATTCGCGAGCAAGACAAACGTATTGCCGGCTATGCGCATGAGGCAGGACGTGGTATCATCATTGTCGTCAATAAGTGGGATACGCTGAAAAAAGAAACCAATACATTACGGGATTTTGAAGAAGAGATTAGAGATGAATTCCAATATTTAGATTATGCACCGATTATTTTTGTCTCAGCGGTAACAAAACAAAGGTTGAACAAATTACCAGCATTGATCGAAGAAGTGAGCATGAACCAAAATATGCGTATTCCTTCGGCCTTGTTGAATGATGTCATCATGGATGCTGTTGCAATCAATCCGACACCAACGGACAAAGGGAAACGTTTGAAGATTTTTTATGCAACGCAAGTTGCAA
Organism: Enterococcus sp. DIV0876; assembly: GCF_050529585.1. Lineage (GTDB taxonomy): Bacteria > Bacillota > Bacilli > Lactobacillales > Enterococcaceae > Enterococcus_D. The sequence continues at coordinate 2,099,065 of NZ_CP172882.1, read as the reverse complement.
TCAAACCGCCAACTTTTGTTATTTTTGTCAACGAAGAAGAACTGATGCACTTCTCCTATGCACGCTTTTTGGAAAACCAAATTCGCAAGGCATTCACCTTTGAAGGAACACCGATCAGAATCATTCCTCGGAAAAGAAAATAAGAATTTTAACACACTTTGTTTCTTTTTACAAAGAAAGCTCTTCTTTTCTAGAAAAAAGCAAAAAAACCAAAAAAAAGCAGGTCAAAAACGTTAAAATCCTTGATATTACAAGGTTCTTATGATAACGTTATATCAGAATATTGATGGTAATCAATATTTGACAAAAACTTGGACCACTCAAGATTTTTGTTGATGTATGACATCAAAAAAATGATCAGGAGGTGAAATTATCCATGGCAAATAAAGCAGAATTAATCGAAAAAGTTGCATCAGCTACTGATTTAACTAAAAAAGACGCAACTGCAGCAGTAGACGCTGTATTCTCTACAATTCAAGAGGCTTTAGCTAACGGTGAAAAAGTTCAACTAATCGGCTTTGGTAACTTTGAAGTTCGTTCTCGTGCGGAACGCAAAGGACGCAACCCACAAACTGGTGAAGAAATCAAGATCCCTGCTAGCAAAGTACCTGCATTCAAACCAGGTAAAGCTCTTAAAGACGCAGTGAAATAATTGAGTCTTGTGAAACCCTTGAGTAATCAAGGGTTTTTTTTTGTGGAAATTGAAAAGGATTTATATTCAGAAAATTCAAAAAAATAATATGATTCTTTTGTTATTTTAAAATAACTGTTTTGACGCAACTATTGTATTTATTTCTCCGCTTTCACATTGATAGGACAAGGATTATTCCATTTTCTTTTATGTTTTTCATTGAGAAACCTTGATTAAAATAACTCTCTGAAATTGTAATCATTGAAAAATAATTCAGAAAATTTGTTGACTTTGATTTTTTTAAGAGGTATATTGTTAAACAATTACAAGAACAACATATTTTCTCATGAAGGAGCCATTTTCCATGCGCAATTACAATCAATATTTATTAGTCATTATTATTGAGACCAGGACTTAGAACACGGAAGCAAAATTCATCCGTTTGTTTTAGTCCTATTTGCGTAAGTAAAATGGGATTCTGACAAAGCATCCCAGTTTTTATAACCGGGATGCTTTTTTTTATACAAAGTTGTAGGAGATGGTGAAGGTGAGAAGCGATCAGATCAAAAAAGGAATTGATGCAGCACCAGCGAGAAGTTTGCTGTATGCCACAGGACAAGTAAAAAATATTCACGATATGAATAAACCGTTTATAGCGATTTGCAACTCATATATTGATATCGTACCAGGGCACGTCCACTTAAGAGAGTTAGCGGATGTCGCCAAAGAAGCCATAAGAGAAGCTGGCGGTATCCCCTTTGAGTTCAATACGATCGGTGTCGATGATGGGATCGCCATGGGACACATCGGGATGCGGTACTCGCTGCCCAGCCGAGAGCTGATTGCTGATTCGGCAGAGACAGTCATCAATGCCCACTGGTTTGACGGTGTGTTCTATATTCCCAACTGCGACAAGATCACCCCAGGAATGATCTTGGCTGCAATGCGCACCAATGTACCGGCTATCTTTTGTTCTGGCGGACCTATGAAAGCAGGAATCGATCCACGGGGGCATCAAACCACGTTGTCATCCATGTTTGAAGCAGTCGGTGCTTATAAAGATGGACAAATGTCGAAAGCCGATTTTGAGTTTATGGAACAAAACGCTTGTCCAACCTGTGGATCTTGCGCTGGCATGTTCACTGCCAACTCAATGAATTGCTTGTTAGAAGTCTTAGGCTTGGCTTTGCCAGGCAATGGTACGATTTTGGCTGTCTCCAATGAGCGGCGAGAATTGGTTCGACAAGCAGCATTTCATTTGATGGATCTGGTCAAACAACAAGTCAAACCTCGTGACATTGTCACGAAAGAAGCCATCGATGATGCGTTTGCATTGGACATGGCGATGGGAGGGTCAACCAATACTGTACTCCACACATTGGCTATTGCCAGTGAAGCGGAAATCGATTATGACTTGAAACGGGTCAATGAAATTGCAAAAAGGGTACCTTACCTATCCAAAATCGCTCCTTCATCAGCATATTCGATGCATGATGTACATGAAGCTGGCGGGGTATCAGCAATCATTCGACAATTGGTTGATATCGAAGGTGCGATTCATCCGGATCGTCTCACGGTCACTGGTAAGACGTTAAGAGAAAATGTCGCAAATGCTGTCATCCATAATGAAGAGGTGATTCATCCAAAAGAAAATCCGTATAGTCCAGTAGGCGGTTTATCGATTCTATATGGCAACATCGCACCTGAAGGCAGTGTCATCAAAGTGGGCGGTGTCGATCCTAGTATCCATGTTTTCAAAGGCAAAGCCATTTGCTTTGATTCTCATGATGAAGCAGTCGCTGCGATCGATGATCATACAGTTCAAAAAGGACATGTGGTGGTGATCCGTTATGAGGGACCTAAGGGGGGGCCAGGGATGCCAGAAATGCTGGCGCCTACATCGAGTATTGTCGGTCGAGGACTAGGCAAAGATGTCGCCTTGATCACAGACGGCCGCTTCTCTGGCGCAACACGAGGCATTGCAGTGGGACATATCTCGCCAGAAGCCGCAGCTGGTGGTCCATTGGGGTTAGTCCAAGATGGTGATGAAATCGTGATCGACTTGGTGCACAGAACCATTCATTTAGCCGTTTCCGATGAAGAGATGCAAGAAAGAGCGCTTGTCAGACCAAAATTTCGCTCGAAAGTCAAAAAAGGCTGGTTGGCGCGTTATACAGCACTCGTTACATCAGCAAATACCGGCGGCGTGATGCGCGTGCCAGAGGAGGAATAGCAATGGAAAATATCGAATACAGTTCCGATCACTTAAGAACAGGTGCCAAAGTCTTAGTCGATAGTTTACAAGAGCAAGGTGTAGAAATGATTTTTGGTTACCCTGGCGGTGCCGTATTGCCTTTGTATGATCAGCTCTACGATGCAGCTATTCCCAATATTTTGACGCGTCATGAACAAGGCGCGATTCATGCGGCTGAAGGCTACGCTAAAGCCACAGGCAAGGTAGGGGTCGTCTTGGTGACAAGTGGTCCCGGTGCGACCAATGTTGTGACAGGGATCGCTGATGCAATGAGTGATTCAGTGCCACTAGTAGTGATCACAGGACAAGTCGCCACTGCTGGCATCGGCAAGGACGCATTTCAGGAGGCGGATATTCTGGGGATCACACTGCCTATCACAAAACACAACTACCAAGTACGTTGTGTCGATGATTTACCTAAAGTGATTGCAGAAGCATTTCACATTGCGGATACCGGTCGCAAAGGACCCGTCGTGATCGATCTGCCAAAAGATATAACTTTGCAAGAAACAGCAGCTCAGTTTCCATTACCGGTACAACGCAAAAGTTACCAGCCTACTATCGACCCGTCTATGCTGCAGATCGAGAAATTGATGCAAGTTCTTGGTAAAGCCAAACGGCCGGTCGTATTAGCCGGGGCTGGTGTGATTGCAGCAGAAGCAGCGGCAGAATTGCAAAGTTTTGTTGAACTGTATCAGATACCTACAGTCACGACCCTATTAGGGTTGGGTTTGCTATCGGCCGATCATCCGTTGTTTTTAGGGATGGGAGGGATGCATGGTACCTATGCATCGAACATGGCATTATCAGAAGCCGACTTGATCATCAACATTGGCTCACGATTTGATGACCGTTTGGCCACTGCAGGCAGCCAGTTTGGCAAACAAGCAATCGTAGCCCATATCGATATCGACCCTGTAGAAATCGGCAAAATCGTCGAAACAAAGATTCCTATAGTGGGTGATGCCAAATCAGCACTGTTGCAAATGCTGCACTACAAACCGCGTGCTGATCAGTGGGCAGAATGGGTCGCTTGTTGTCAAACCCGAAAAGCGGATAAACCTTATCGGTATGATCGCACACAGAATGAAGAAATCAAGCCCCAAAGAGTCGTTGAAGAAATAGGACGGATCACCAACGGAGAAGCGTATGTCGTGACGGATGTCGGTCAGCATCAGATGTGGGTGGCACAATTTTATCCATTTCAGTTTCCGAAACAACTGATCACAAGTGGCGGATTAGGAACAATGGGCTACGGCATTCCTGCTGGTATCGGGGCGCAGTTCGCGCATCCTGATAAGACGGTCGTGGTTTTCGTTGGGGATGGCGGTTTTCAAATGACTAATCAAGAATTTGCGATTCTAAATGAGTATGGACTGAATGTGAAGTTTATCTTGATGAACAATCAATCCTTGGGAATGGTTCGGCAATGGCAAGAAACATTCCATGATAAACGACGCTCGGCTTCGGTGTTTAATCAGCAACCAGATTTTATTAAACTGGCTGAAGCATATGGCATAGCAGGTACACGGATTGCAGTAAATGAAACACTCGTCTCTGATTTAGAAGTTGCTTTTTCCCAAGAAGGGCCACAACTGATCGAAGTGATGGTGTCGACCTCTGAGCATGTGTTGCCAATGATTCCGCCGGGTAAAGCAAATCATGAAATGATGGGGGTCTGACCATGAAACGTATGTTGGCGGCAATCGTCCACAATGAAGCAGGTGTACTCAGTCGCATCACCAGCGTGCTGAATCGCAGGCAAGTCAATATTGAAAGTATTTCAGTCGGTGTCACCGAACAACCGGATTTTTCCCGTATGACGATCATTGTCAATGTTGATCAATTGACGGAAACCGAACAAGTCATCAAGCAATTGAACAAACAAATCGATGTCTTGAAAGTATCAGATATTACAGAGGATCCCCATATCGAGCGTGAACTGGTATTGATCAAAGTCAATGCGCCAACAACAACACGTTCAGAGATCCAAGCCGTGATCGATCCTTTTCGGGCCCATATTGTTGATGTGGGGCTGAAAACGATCGTGGTTCAAGTTGCCGGTGACACGAAGAAAGTCGAAGCGTGTATCGATGTTTTACGGCCATATGGAGTCAAACAGCTAGCACGTACTGGTGTGACTGGCTTTACAAGAGGTTAAATGCAATCATATTGCTTTAATAAAGAAAGAATTCGGAGGGAAACAGACATGGTAAAAGTATATTACAATGAGGAAGTCACAGATAATCTAGGAGACAAGAAAATCGCCATTATCGGATACGGATCACAAGGTCATGCCCACGCACAAAACTTACGAGATACCGGACACGAAGTCTTTATCGGGATTCGAGAAGGAAAGTCAGCTGATGCTGCGAAAAATGATGGCTTTGCTGTTTACCCTGTTTCTGAAGCCGTTCAAAAAGCAGATGTAGTGATGATTTTAGCGCCTGACGAAATCCAAGGTGATTTGTACAAAAACGAAATCGAACCGAATCTTTCTGCTGGCAATGCATTGGCCTTTGCCCATGGATTCAATATCCATTTTGATGTCATCACACCGCCAAAAGATGTCGATGTTTTCTTGGTTGCACCTAAAGGTCCAGGGCATTTGGTGCGACGGACATTTACTGAAGGGTTTGCTGTACCGGCTTTATTCGCTGTTTATCAAGATGCCAGCGGACAAGCACAAGCTACGGCATTGTCGTATGCTAAAGGAATTGGTGCAACCCGGGTCGGTGTTTTAGAAACTACGTTTAAAGAAGAAACGGAAACTGACTTATTTGGTGAACAAGCTGTCTTGTGCGGCGGATTAACGAGTCTGATTGAAGCTGGATTTGAAACGTTAGTAGAAGCAGGTTACCAACCAGAATTGGCTTATTTTGAAGTGTGTCATGAAATGAAACTGATCGTTGATTTGATTTATGAAGGAGGATTCAAAAAGATGCGCCACTCCATCTCTAACACCGCAGAGTATGGAGATTATGTATCTGGAGCACGTGTTATCACAGATCAAACCAAAGCCAATATGAAAGCTGTGTTAACGGATATCCAAAATGGCCAATTTGCCAAAGGCTTTATCGCAGATAATCAAAATGGGTTCCCGGAATTTCATAAAATGCGAGAAGAAAATGGCAACCATCAAATTGAGAAAGTCGGCAGCGAATTAAGAAAAATGATGCCATTTGTTTCAAAAGACTAGAGGTGGAATAATTTGTTTGTTACTGTCAATGATATCGAAGAAGCCTATCAAGCATTGGCGCCAGTCGTCAGCCGCACACCTTTACAATATGATCGTTTTTTATCTGAAAAATATCATGCTACGATTCTGTTGAAACGAGAGGACTTGCAAAAAGTCCGGTCTTTCAAATTAAGAGGCGCCTATTATGCAATTGCCCAAGCAAATCAAGAAAAGGTTGCGCGAGGTGTCGTCTGCGCAAGTGCGGGCAACCATGCGCAAGGGGTGGCTTATACTTGTCAAGAACGGCAATTGTCAGCGGTGATCTATATGCCGACGACGACACCGCAACAAAAAATCAATCAAGTGAAGTTTTTTGGTGGGTCGTTTGTTCAAATCAAATTGGTAGGTGATACCTTTGACGCTGCGTCTGAAGCCGCGCAGTGCTTTGCCACCGACAATCAGATGGCCTTCATTGCTCCTTTCGATGACCCGGCGATCATTGCAGGGCAAGGTACCTTAGCGGTTGAAATACTGGAAGATGCAGTGAAGGAACAAAGAGAAATCGACTTTGTTGTGGCAGCTATCGGTGGCGGCGGTTTAATCAGTGGCACAGCCGCCTATTTGAAAGGAAGGCTCCCCCATGTCAGAATCATTGGTGCCGAACCCGTAGGTGCTGCCTCGATGCAAGCCGCTTTTGATCAAGGAAAACCAATTGCTTTATCGAAGATTGAAAAATTTGTAGATGGTGCAGCCGTCAAGAAGGTTGGCGACCTTACGTATCAGCATGCCAGACAATACGTGGATCAACTTTTGGCAGTTGAAGAGGGTGCTATTTGCCAAACGATTCTTGAGCTGTATACCAAACAAGCCATCGTCGCTGAACCAGCAGGTGCGTTAAGTGTCGCAGCGCTGGATCTGATCAAAGAGCAAATTAAAGGCAAAACCGTCGTTTGCGTGATCAGCGGCGGTAACAATGATAGTTCTAGGATGGCTGAAATTGAAGAAAAGTCTTTGATTTACCAAGGGTTAAAGCATTACTTCATTGTCAATTTCCCGCAACGCCCGGGGGCCCTTAAAGAATTTGTCAGCCATGTGCTAGGACCAGATGATGATATCACACGTTTTGAATACACCAAAAAAATCAATCGTGGAACAGGACCAGTCATGCTGGGCATCTTGCTGAAGCGCAAGTCCGATCTAGAGGCATTATTGGCACGTATTGACGCTTTTGATGATCAATACATCAATCTGCAGAACAATCAATCCTTATATTCATTGCTCGTCTAACACAAAGGATTCAATGAAGTGTCTCAGACTGTTTGTCAGTTATGAGGCATTTTTTTGTTGTCTTCTGAACATGTACCAACGCACAGATCTAGCGATTTAGTAGGCGTTTAAGCGCCTTCTTGGTATAATAGATACAAGTGATAGGAGGCCGGTTATGGAATTTTTATTTTCTCGTGGGCAACAGGAAACAACTATTTTATATGGTGAGACATTGGCTTCTGTTTTACGGGAACAGGCAATAGCTGCTGAACAAGTGATCATTTTTACCAATCAGCGCTACTACGATCGTTTTTATGAAAAGCTGACCCGTTTATTCATGCCAAAAGAGGTTAGTTGGTATATATGTACCAATCAAGTCTATTGTAATAATTTTACAGAATTTACCCATGGAATGGAATTTTTGGGAAATTACCCAAAACAAAGCCAGTTATTGATCGTAGGATTTGGCAATGAAGGGATTATGGCGTTGAGCAGTTTTATCCATGCAACTGCTGTCTTAAATACGCAATTGTGGTTGATTCCGGTGTCCTTACGCGGATTGGCGAAAAGCGTCAAAGCGCGTGCTATCGTAGTCAAAAAGCCAGATATTCCCATGTTGGAAAATCCTAATAGACCGAGTCAAGTAATCTATGACCAAACGATTGCTGATAAGCAGCAAGAAGGTAGAATCGTTGATTTTTTACTATTGATTCGTTGTGGATTAGTAGGAGATTCACACTTTATAAGGGAATTGTATCGACGCTATCCTGATCAATCTGTTATGATGAAACAATCTTTTGCTGCGTATACTGACAAAGTTATCGAACTTTATCAACGGCAAGGAGATTGTTTAGAAGAATTTGGCCAATTGTTTACGGATGCTTTTTACAAAACTGAAAATGGTCACTTGTTATCGGATACGATGAAAATGTTCTATGGTTTATTGTTTCATTTCATGTGGACGGTCAATCAACAGCAACTGTCAGTCGATCTCGATCAATTTGGCCGTTGGCTCTATCGTTTGGGGTACCCTGTAGAATTGCCGGCAAGCTTTTCGGTCAGCGACTATTTGACGCATGTGCTAGAACTGCAGGAAAAAGAAAAAAACCTGTTATTTTTGTCAAAAGTTGGTACAATAGGGGGCAGAGTTGCTGTCAATGAAGCGGACTTAGTGGAGACACTTACGTCTTATGAACAATTAATCAAGCAGATTAGAGGGAATTAGATGGATACATATAGCGAAAAAATGTTAAAGGCTTTGGCTGAAGAAGATTTAGCCAAAGCGCAGTTGAATTTTACAGAAGCGTTGCAAAAAGATGATGATGAAACTCTAGATGCCCTGGGTGGGGAATTACTTGAAATCGGCTTTTTAGAAGAAGCCAAAACCTTATATCAAACGTTGCAGCAAAGACACCCTGAGAATGAGGCGTTGTTACTGCCATTAGCAGAAATCGCTATGGAAAACGATGACATCGAAACGGCGTTCACTTATCTTGATCAAATTTCTGCAAACAGTGAGGCCTATGTACAAGCATTGCTGCTTAGTGCCGATTTGTATCAAATGATTGGTATTCCGGAAGTTAGCGAAGCCAAGTTGAAAGAAGCACAATCTCTGCTGACGGAAGAACCATTGATCCGTTTTGCTTTGGCGGAATTAGCGATGACGACAGACCGGTATCAAGAAGCAGTCGATCTCTATCAAGGTTTGTTAGCGGAAGATATCTCCGATGTATCTGGTATCTCTGTTGTGGAACGGATGGGTACGTCATTAAGTATGGCAGGACGTTTTGAAGAAGCAGTAGACTATTTTGAAGCGAGTTTGGCAGAGAACCAAACCGATGAACGATTGTTTCAAACAGCACTAGTTTATCTGCAACTCAAGGAAAATGAACAGGCAATCCGTTATTTGCAACAATTGCGGGTGATGAACCCACAGTACCGTGCAGTCTATCTTTATTTGGCGGAAGCTTTACAAGAAGAAGAACAACTCGAAGAAGCACAACGGGTCATTGAAGAGGGGATCAATGAAGATCCATACCAAGTCGATTTTTATCACTTTGCATCGGAAAATGCGTATCGTTTGCATGATAGCGAGGCAGCTGAAAGTTACTTGCTGAAAGCATTGGAAACAGGTGAAAAAGAAGATGAGACCCTTTTGACCCTCAGCAATTTATATCTAAATGAAGAACGTTGGCAAGAAGCTGTTTTAGCCATTGAAAAAATGGAAGACAATGAACAACCCCATGCATTATGGAATTTAGCACAAGCCTATAATGCGATGGAAGATTTTGATTTGGCTGCCAAATATTACGAAGAAGCCAATGAAGCGTTGCATCACGAACCTGCATTTATGAAAGAATATGGCCTCTTCTTAAGAGAAGAAGGCAGATTACTTGAAGCAAAACAAATCCTGCAACATTATTTGGCACACGAACCCAGTGATTTAGAAGTACAATCCATTTTGGAGGACCTTCTGGAAAGATAGGTGAGAGAAATGAACATCAATGTACAAGAAAAGAAAAAGTTTCTTAATTGGCTTGTTTCGACCGTGTCCTTTAGTCGCCGCGAAGTGTCTTGGGTCTTGAACTATTTAGCGAATCATGAGGCAATCTTGAACAATGTTCATTTTGTTGAAGGGGCTGCATTGACTGACCGTGGGCTAAGTGTCCGCAGTACTGAGATTGGCGGTGAACCTTTTGTATTGACGATTGCCGGCCAGACATTTTTTGACATTGATCAGATTTTTCACGAGATACGTATGAATTGGAAAAAGCCTTTGTACTTGGAATGTCTGTTTCCGGATGCATGGAGCCACGCGTTTTATCTAGCTGTTTTGGAAGACAACCCGAATGATCGTTGGAATGATCATTTAGACCAAGAAATGACCGAAAATGTTCAGCGCTTCCTCTCGGAAGAAGAGATGCAAACCAAAATCGATGCCTTGTATCGACAAATCGATATGGCTCTTGAAGATGGGGACCGTGATGCTTTTCTTGAACTATCTGATGAAGTGAATCGATATCTGCTGCAACAAAAAGAAAGCAGTCATTAAAAAAAGACAGGTGCTGGTCAAAATAATTGGTTGGCAATCCCTTCAATTTTACGATGAACAACAAAGAAAAAGGATGGAAGAATCAGGGCTGATTCTTTCATCCTTTTATTTTGTCTTTGCAGGATTTGTTTTGCGTTGTAAAAAGCGTGACTTAGGTCGTAGGTAGGTAAATCCTTCGCCTTCTACTTCATGGACATTGATGACAGAAACAAATGCTTGTGCATCAAAGTCATGGACGATTCGTTTGACCTCTGAGATTTCTCGTCCGCTGACCACCATATAAATGATTTGTTTATCTACACGAGCGTATGCACCTTCGCCGTGCAAAAATGTGACGCCTCGCTCAAGTTCATCCATCAGTACTGGCGCCATTTCTTCAGTATGATTGCTGATGATCAATATACCTTTTGCAGAATAACCGCCATCGAGAATCGAATCAATGACACGAGAAAAGACGTAAGAGAAAATCAAGGTGTACATCATCCGCTTCAGGTCAATGTAAGACAAGGAAAGCAGCAAAACAAATACATCAAAAATCAACAATGAGCGCCCGATCGTCACACCAAAGTTTTTTTCTAAAATACGTGCCAAGACATCGACACCGCCTGTGGTACCGCCGACTTTATAAACGATCCCACTGCCGATCCCAGCGACTAGACCGGCAAGTAATGCAACGATCAGCAAGTCATGCTGTAAATCGATGGCAAAGGGAATTGTTTGCCAAAAAGCCAACCAAAAAGACAGACCAAAGGTGCCCAATATGGTATAGATCAATGACCGTCGCCCTAAAATCTTACCACCAATCAAAATGATCGGGATATTCAAAATCAGTGTACTATAGGCTGGATTGATTCCCCATAATGCACGCATGATCAAGGTGATCCCAGTCACACCGCCTTCAGCCAAGTCATTTGGGATATTTAAATACACAAGTCCAAAGGCATAAATACTGGTGCCTAATAATATCAAGACAATATCGCGAACTGTTCGCCATGAAAATAAAGTACGCATACTGTTCCCCCTCGCTTTAAATAAATTCACATGTACAAATGTAGCACGAATTGAGGGATTGTACAATAAATGACCCTAAGACGGGTATCTAGGCAGAGACAGAATCTTTTGGTAAGATAACAGGGAAAGGGTGAAGAAGATGACAGACAAACAATCCTTATCGTCAATGCAAGCAGAAGTTGACGCATATATCCAACAATTCAAAGCAGGTTACTTTAGTCCCCTCGCACAAATGGCGCGTCTGACAGAAGAAGTTGGTGAACTTGCTCGAGAGGTCAACCATTATTATGGTGAAAAAAGCAAGAAGCATGAAGAAGCAGAAAAAACGGTGGCAGAAGAGTTAGGTGATGTTCTCTTTGTAACAATGATCATGGCCAATTCTTTAAATATTGATTTAACGGAAGTATTTCAAACGAATATGCAAAAATTCAATCAGCGGGACAAATATCGTTTTGAGAGAAAAGATGGTCAAAAATATGAAGCTGAATAATCTACCAGAGGCCTTTATCCAAGCAGCACCTCTGTTGCGAAAAATCGAAGAGGCTGGTTTTGAAGCATATTTTGTCGGTGGCAGTGTCCGCGACACGATTTTAAATCAACCGATCCATGATGTCGATATTGCCACCAGTGCCTTTCCGGCAGAAGTCAAAGCATTGTTTCCCCGCACGATCGATATTGGGATCGAACATGGCACCGTCCTTGTCTTGTGGGAACAAGCACAATACGAAATCACGACGTTTCGCACCGAGGCAACGTATCAAGATTTCCGTCGACCAGATAAGGTCGACTTTGTTCGTTCGTTACAGGAAGACTTGAAACGACGTGATTTTACGATCAATGCTTTGGCACTCCAAAAAGATGGTCAAATCATCGATTTATTTGATGGGTTGGCAGATATAGACAATCAAGTGCTGCGTGCCGTTGGCAATCCGCAAGAACGATTTCACGAAGATGCATTGCGGATGATGCGGGGCTTGCGCTTTGTTAGTCAACTAGGATTTGAACTAGAGGCGCAGACCTGCCTTGCAATTCAAGAAAATCATGCTTTGTTGGCGAAGATATCGGTAGAAAGAGTGATGATCGAGTTTATCAAGATGCTGCTGGGCGCGCATCGGGACCAAGCTTTAAAAGCCTTCGTTGCGACAGAATGCTATCAATATTGTCCAGGTTTACGTCCCTATGGCGAGGCGTTGCTGCGCATGGCGGATTTACCAACGTTACCACTGATGAATGAAGAGGCAGCTTGGGTATTGCTGATGGATCAACTGCAATTAGACGTCAGCGATGTGCGGCCATTCTTAAAGGCGTGGAAGTGTTCAAATGCGTGTATTCGTCAAGTGCAAGCAGGTTATCAAGCTTTGCTGCTCCGCAAAGAAGGGGAGTGGACTGATATGGCGTTGTATCAAGCTGGTTTACCTACGATTCGCCTTGTCGAAAGCGTATTGCCACTTGTTGGTAAAGATAGTCAACTCGCTGAGGTTGAAGCACGCTATCTCGCCTTGCCGATCCATCAATTACAAGATTTAGCCATCAATGGCCGCGATTTATTAACGGCATTTGATCGTCCTTCAGGTCCTTGGCTGAAAGAAGTATTGCAAGCGCTGGAAGAGGCAGTTGTGACTGGTAAGATAGCCAATCAAAGTGATTACTTGTTGGTATATGCAAAAGACTGTCTTGCACATTTAGAGGGCTGACTTTTGAGGAGAATCAAAAAAATCAACTGTTTTACGAAAAAAGTCCGTAAATAGCAAAGTTAATTTGTGTTTGAATTCATACAATGTGTTAGAATTGAAATGTAATACTAATGAAAAGGAGCGTTTTGTCATGGCTAGAGATATGAAAGCTTTAAAATTCTATTTCCGTAATGGAGAAACATGGACGATCGAACGTCGTTACATCGGTGACTTGTGGATCAAACAAATCACAACTAGTTTTGGTCGTATCCACGGTAGTGAGTTCGTTGAGATTCATCCTTGTGCTGGTTTCAAAATCGAAATTTTCCAAGAAGGCGATCATGTAGCAACACACGATATCAACTTGGGTGGCTTAGAATTAGGGATGTTTGCTCGGGCGTTGAAATATGAAGACATCGAGAGAATGGAAATTCTTTATCGTAATGGCACACCTGATTTGGTTTACTTCCCTTATAAAGATAAAGATACTGAAGGATTGGATAATGTGTACCAATCAACACAAATCAGTGAAAAAACGAAGAGCTTGTACATCGTCATCGATCCGAATCAAACGGTTGAAGATGTTTATGGAGAACACTTTTCAGAATAAGAACCAAAAAACGCAGAACTTTGAGTTCTGCGTTTTTTTATAATGATTGCTGGAAAATTTCTGTATATTTTTTCAATAAAAGATAATCTTCAGCCAAGTGGTCTTTGATAATGATTGTATCACCGAAGAGACTTTTGCGGGCGTGTTGCATGACACGATGCTGGATGTCCTCTGACAATAAATAGTCGATCTCTGATTGCTTCAATTCTTGTGCAGCAGCGCTGCCGCGATTTTTTTCTAGAAACTGCAGCAAATCGTATTCAAGATGTCCCGCATTATTAATGACGCGCTTGTATTCGATTTTGTCTATTTTCATCTGCTCAACACTCCTTACATAGTAAGATACCCCAGAAAGAACAGTGACAGGTGGATTTTGTTTATTTTTTCCAAAATCTTAAAGTATGTGTAAAAATATTTGGGTTATGTTCATTTTTTCGGCCATCAACCGTTATAATATCTTTTTTTCCGGTCCAACATTTGAGATGCCATCCATTCCGCCCGCATGCCCACCAACGAGTTTGCTGCGGGCAATTGCTCTAGCACCTTCTAAATGACTATTGGCATGGACGATTGCTGTAAAACCGTATTTTTCACGAATCTTATCAATGATCAAGTCTAATTTGTGCTGTTGCAGCTGTTCTTCAGCATTTTCGAATAAGTCTAATTGAATATTTTCGGTATACAGCAGTTTTGAATAGGTAATCCCTACGTGACGTGTGACTTGTCCGGTATAATATTTGCGAAACAAAAATAAGCAATGCGCGACCAATTTACGGGAATTGTCGGTCGGTGGGATTTTCATCTGCCGTGAAAAACCGCTGGCTGTTTCTCCGAAAGCTACACCGATCGAAACATGGATACAGGCTGTTTGACAATGATGACGTCGAATACGTGCAGCTACTTGTTCAGCCATTTCTTTGATCACGATCTCGATTTCTTCTTGCAAGTAGTAATTACGATTCAACACTTGGCTGTTGCCGTAACTTTTTTCAAGGACTTGTGGCGTAGGGTCAGAAAGAATCGTGCGATCGATTCCGTTGGCATGATGATAAAGCTGTTCGCCAATGATGCCCATTCGACTGCGTAAAAAATCAGGACTTGCTTGTGCCAACTGCTCGATCGATTCGATGCCCATTAAATGCAGGCGTTTCTGGGTTCGATGACCGATGCCCCAAAAGTCAGTCATAGGAGAAATCCGCCACACCTTATTTGGTACATCTTGATAGGTCCATTCTGAAATCAGGTGTTGATTGTGCTTTGATTCATTGTCTAACGCCAATTTAGCGAGTAGAGGATTATCCCCGATGCCCACAGTTACATATAATTTAGTTGTTTGATAAATATCTTGTTGGATCATTTTGGCAAACTCCCAGCGTTTTTTTGTCCGGGAAAATGTCGTGTCCGGAAAAAAAAGATCCATACTGCGGGTGATGTCCATCATTGATTCATCAATGGAATACAGCATCAAGTCTTCCTCGGCCACATATTTGCGAATGACGTTATTGACTTTGGTATTTTCTTTGATATAAAAACTCATCCGTGGGGGTACTTTGATCAAATCTGGGTGGACGGGCATATTGTCGTTACGGGTAACGTTGGTGATACCTAAAACTTTTTTTGCCATTGGTGAAGCAGCCAAAACCAATCCATTGCCGGTATTATCTGAGTGAGACATCACAACAAGCATGGTCGTCATAGGATCCATTCCTAAGGAAACACATTCGACAGAGGCATAGAAGCTTTTGACATCAATAAATAAAATGTCTCTTTTTGGTTCTTTTTCATAGTTAAAACCGCCCATTTTTATCACCTCTTATTCAAATTATACGAACAAACGTTCTGATTGTAAAGCGAACGCGTACGCAGTCATTTGCCAGAGAAAAAGAGCCTCTCGATGAATCGTTATGTATAAAAAGAATCGTTCTTACAACTTAATAATGGGAAAGCATTAGTCGCTGTGGGAGACTTGCTAAAATAAAACGACAAAAAAATCGCCAAGGCGTTGATTATCGGCCTTGACGAGGTTTTTGCTGGTATTATTTTGTTTCACGGTGTAAAGTAACTTTTCTTTCACGTGGGCAATATTTTTTCTTTTCCAAACGATCAGGATTGTTACGTTTGTTTTTGTTAGATAAGTAGTTGCGTTCTTTACAAGAAGTGCATTCTAATGTGATGTTTACGCGCATGATTTTCCCCCCTCACCATTCAAGAATCCTCTAAGAAATCTCTCAGACTAAAATATAATAGCATGATTTAAAAGGGAAAGCCAGTCTTTTTGTAAAATTTGTTAAGTAAAACTACTTGACGAAATTTGTATCAGGTTTATTTTAATTTGCTTTGAATATCTTCAATCATTTTGGTGTAGGCGATCGGACCATTGTATAGCCAACTTGATTCCGGACCAAATTCCCATAGATTCCCGTCTTTGACCGCTTTGAGGTTTTGCCACACTTGATCGTTGAAGAAGTCGGCCCCTTCATCACTGTTTACCAAGATCAGATAATCAGCATCCAATTCTGCAAGTTTTTCTAGAGAAACAGCTGACCAGTCAGCTGTTGCTGTTTCACTGACTTCAGCGACTAGGCTAGGTACTGAAAAACCAAGTTCTTGATACAACAATTGGCCACTTGATTTGGTTTGCGCAACCATGAAAGCAGAATTATTGACGACCCATAAGACTGCAACTGATTTGCCTTCGATTTTATCTGCATACGTTTCTTTTGTTGAAGCAATCAACGTATCATAATCTGTTTCTACTTGTTTCGCTTGATCTTCTTTGTGCAAGACTTTGGCAATATCGTTTAGACGGTCGCGCCAAGTTACATCTTCGCCATTTGTGACGACATAGGTAGGGGCGATTTTGCTATATTGGGCATATTTATCACCCTCAACCATTGAATTACTGTCCATCAATAGCAGATCTGGTTCGTAGCTCAAAACATCTTCATAAGGTAAATCATAGCTGATTCTTGGTACATCTGCTAATTTGTCTTGCAGATATGCTTGGTCACTGTCATTGCCCACGGTCCATTGGGCAACTGGGGTCACACCCAAGGCGACCAGATAATCTTCGAGATAACTTGCGATCACGCGCTGAGGATCGGCAGGGATTGTGACATCATTGCCAGCGGCATCTGTTAATGTCGTTTCTACTGCCGAACTTGAAGTGGCAGTGCTGTCTGTTGTGTGGTTACTTGAACATGCACCCAATACGACGAGGGAAAGCAAGGAAAGAGAAGCAACCCAACTTTTTTTCTTGAATAAATGTTTCATTTTTTTCCTCCTTTGTTCTAAACTGAGCGTACATTCATCAAATGAGAATGATTCTCAATCTTTAATCGTATTATTACGAAGAAAATGACTTTTGTCAATCAGTGAAATAGATTATTTTTGCAGCTATTGACGAATGAAAGAAAAACAAGGATAATTGATAATCATTATCAGTATATATGATCGAGGGAAATTATGGCAAAATTGAGAACAGTTGACTTGACGGTTGGCTATCAAAAACAAAAAATTGTGCAACACCTAACAATTGAGATTCCAGAAGGGAAAATCATTGGTTTGATTGGTCCGAACGGCAGCGGCAAGTCGACCTTATTGAAGGCTTTGGCCCGCGTATTGACGCCTTTGTCAGGAGAGATATTGTTAGGTGAAAAGCAGTTGCATCAAATAAAAACCAAAGAAGTGGCCAGTCAAATCGCCCTTTTGTCGCAAATCAGCGATTCTTCAATTGGCTTAACGATTCGCGAAATTGTTTCCTATGGCCGCTTTCCTTACCAAAAAGGTCTAAGTGGTTTGTCCAAAAAAGACAGTGAAGCCATTGAATGGGCATTGCATGCAACGGGACTTGAAGCGCTGGCGGATGAAAATATAGGGACACTGTCCGGCGGTCAAAAGCAGCGGGTATGGATTGCGATGGCCTTGGCCCAAGATACGGATATTGTGATTTTAGATGAACCCACGACCTTTTTAGATCCGGCACATCAACTAGAAATATTGCTCTTGCTGCAGCAAATCAATCAGCAGTATGACAAAACGATTATCATGTCGATCCATGATTTGAATCAGGCATCTCGATTTGCTGACTATATTTTTGCCTTGAAGTCTGGGGAATTGTTGATATCTGGTACACCAGAGGAAGTCTTGACCACACAGTGGCTCAAAAAGCTATTTGATATCGAAGCGACACTGACGACATTTCCCAATAGCCGTAAACCCTTGATTTTGACTTATGATCTGGGGGCTGGATCATGAAGCGATTTATTTGGCTATTTTTCATATGTTGTGTTCTATTTGCAAGTATTTTCTTTTTGGCAATTACACAAGGTGCCGCGGATATCCCCTTAAAGACCATCAAGGAAGCTTTTTTTGATTTTGATTACCAAAATCAATTGCACCAAGTGTTGCGTAATATTCGGTTGCCTAGAGTGTTGTCCGCTTTTCTTGTCGGCAGTTGTTTTGCGGTTACTGGCGCGGTCATGCAAGGCATCACCAAAAATCCCTTGGCTGATGGGGGGCTTTTAGGTGTCAATAGCGGGGCCGCTGTGGGGCTGGCGATTGCTTTTATTTTGTTTCCAACGATTCAACCAAGTCAAGCGGCCCTTTTTTCTTTTTTGGGTGCTCTCATTGCCACGGTCTTTTTATTTTTACTTACAAAGTATGCCCGTTTAGGGATGTCACCAACAGGATTGGTATTGGCTGGGGTCGCGCTAAGTTCTTTTTTTTCGGCAATTAGTCAAACCTTGTCATTACAATTTGATTTGAACCAAGATTTGGCTTTTTGGTTTATTGGTGGAGCGGCCAATGTGACGTGGGCGCAATTGCGCTTTGCCGCACCGATTTATTTATTTGCTATTTTATTGACGTTAGGTATGGGAAAATCACTGAATCTTTTGTCTTTAGGAGATGATACAGTGATTGCTCTCGGCAAACACCCCCATGGCATCAGAGGGGCTGCCCTGCTATTAGTGGTCATTTTAGCCGGGATGGCTGTGTCATTAGTTGGACCGGTCAGTTTTATCGGATTGATGGTGCCTCATGTGATGCGGGGCCTCGTAGGCAAAAATTACCAATTCATTTTACCGTTGACAGTGATTGGCGGGGGCACGCTAGTCATGGCCGCCGATTTGGTTGGCCGCTTGATCAATCCGCCATTTGAAACACCTTTTGGGGCGATTTTGGCATTGATCGGTGTACCTTTCCTATTGGTCAAGATTAGGAGGGAACAGCTGTGAAGAAAAAAATGATATTCTTTTTCCTCCTAGTGATAGGTGCCTTTTTGGCAAGTGTGATGGTTGGTAAAACGTTTCTTTCTTTTGATGTTTTGTTGGATATACTCAAAGGAACGGCTTCTAGCAGTCAAGTCCTTACATTGATGTCCTTTCGTTTGCCAAGGGCATGTTTGGCCCTGCTTGCCGGTCTGGCTTTCGGCTTTTCTGGTTTTGCTTTACAAGGTGTGACAAGGAATGAATTGGCAGATGCAAGTATTTTAGGAATCAACAATGGGGCAGGCCTATTCGTGATCATTTATTTGGGTTTTTATGCCCAAGGGTCTTATCTATTGCCATTGATTGGCACGATTGGCGGATTGGCGGCAGCTTGTTTGGTATATTTCATTGCTTTCAAGTACCGGCAATTGTTGTCGATGGAACGGGTTCTGTTGGCAGGGATTGCTGTGAACGCCGGCTTAGCAGCCGGCACGTTATTACTAACAGTCCAATTATCAAAGGACCGCTATAGCTTTGTGACGTCGTGGCTTTCTGGGGCCATTTGGGGAACGTCATGGGCACAGATCATTAGCCTTTTGCCGTGGGTGATCTTATTTTCAGCGGCTGTTTTCTTTACAGCACCACTATTGAATCTGCTTGGCTTTGGCGAGGAACAAGCAATCAGTTTGGGTGTTTCTCTGACGAAGCTGCGGACATGGTTCTTGCTATTAGCGGTTGGTTTGGCTGCAAGTACTGTCGGCTATACTGGTAATTTGGCTTTTGTCGGTTTATTGGCACCGCATATTGCCAAAGGAATCGTCGGAAAAGAATCACGTACAGCGCTCGTCTTGTCCGGAATGGTGGGGAGCATCTTGGTTTTGGTCAGTGATACGATCGGCCGTCTGGTGTTGACCAACGGTGAAATACCTGCAGGAATCATTATCTCTCTTGTTGGCGCCCCTTATTTTTTATATTTAATGATTCGTCAAAAAGCACGATAAACGTGATAAGCAGAGAAAAACGAATTTTCTCTCATTAGCGTTTGCTATTTGGCGCTTTTTTTTGGTACTATCTCTGAGAGGAGTGATTTCATGGAGAAAGCTTTTTTAAGAAAACAAATGATCAGTACGCTAGAACAACTCCCAAAAAAACGCAAACAAAAGAAAGAAGTTCTGATTCAGCAATTGCTGTTTGCATCGCAAGACTGGCAAAATGCGAAATCAGTTGGCGTGATTCGCTCACTGCCCTTTGAATTTGACACGCAAGCGATTTTTGCGCAAGCAGCCAAAGAAAATAAACGTATCGCTGTACCTAAAACTGTCAACAAAGCATTGCATTTTTTTGAAGTCGACGCGCGTACGCGTTATCAAAAGTCGGCTTTTGGTGTAGATGAACCCATAAGTGAAAAAGAAGCAACGCAATTGGACCTTGTACTTGTTCCAGGGTTGATTTTTTCGACTTCAGGTTATCGTATCGGGTTTGGCGGTGGCTATTATGATCGTTTTCTAGCAACGTACAGTGGACATACCATTTCTTTGGTTTTTTCGGAGCAGATCAATGATCAATGGCGTCCAGAAGCCTTTGATATTCCAGTGGATAAAATCATTACAGACACCTATGATTCAGCAAGCAAAGGAGCGGCACAATGAATACTTTTATGAAAAAATGGCGCAATCAACCATTCTTTACTTATTTATTTTTGGCGATTCAAACAATCGTGTTTATTCTCGGCTATCTCACACCATCGATACAGATCAGTGGCGTGATGTACGGCCCTTTTGTTGCATACATGCACGAATACTGGCGTTTTGTTACACCGATTTTTCTGCATTTTGGTTTGGCACATTTTGCTATCAATTCAGTGATTTTGTATTATATGGGGCAGCAAGTGGAAGCCATTTATGGACATAGCCGTTTTTTTGGTTTGTATATGCTTAGCGGTATCATGGGCAATGCGATGAGTTTCGCTTTCAATCAAGCTGGGGTGCAATCAGCTGGCGCAAGTACATCGTTGTTTGGTTTGTTTGGCGCCTTTTTGATTCTAGGTCTGCATTTCAAAAACGATTACCGCATTCAAGCAATGGTACGCCAATTCGCCTTATTTGTCGGCTTGAATCTTGTATTTGGCTTATTTGATCAGTCAATCGATATTTGGGGGCACATAGGCGGAATCATTGGTGGGCTGCTGTTAGGGAATCTATTTGCGTTGCCGAAAAATTATGGCAAATATTCTATTCATACACGAATCATCTCAGGGGTACTCTTTGTTTTCTTATTGGTGATTTTTGTGATATATGGTTTAAAAAAATATCAAATACTTGTATAATAAGCAGGAAGTGGTTATATGGAAACATTATATGACGTACAGCAATTACTGAAACAATTTGGTGTTTATATTTATGTAGGCAAGCGTATCTACGATATTGAATTGATGCAGATCGAGTTGAAAAACTTTTATGACAGCCGCTTGATTGATCAAGATACTTATATGACCGCTTGGCATATCCTTAAACGTGAACATCGAATAGAAGAAAGTCGGGAGGAAAAATTGTGATGGACAAAAAAATCATCGGCATCGATTTAGGCGGCACGACAGTCAAATTTGCCATTTTGACAACAGAGGGAGAGATTCAACAAAAATGGAGTATTGATACCAATATCCTTGATGAGGGTGCCCATATCGTACCGGAGATCATTGCATCGATCAATCACAGATTAGGTTTGTATGACATGAAACCTGAAGATTTTATCGGCATCGGCATGGGGACACCAGGCAGTGTTGATCGGGAGAAGGGAACGGTCATCGGTGCTTATAACCTGAATTGGAAAACATTGCAACCAGTCAAAGAATTGATTGAAAAAGGAACAGGCATTGCTTTTGCTATCGACAATGACGCCAATGTTGCCGCTTTGGGCGAGCGTTGGAAAGGTGCTGGTGAAAACAATCCAGATGTGATCTTTATCACCTTGGGTACTGGTGTCGGTGGCGGCATTATCATGGAAGGACAACTGCTTCATGGCAAAGCTGGGTGTGCCGGTGAGATCGGTCATATCACAGTCGATCCTGAAGGATACGAATGTACTTGCGGCAAACGCGGATGCTTAGAAACAGTTTCTAGTGCAACAGGGGTAGTCAGAGTCGCACGGACACTAGCTGAAGAGTATGCAGGCGATTCTAAATTGAAACAACAATTAGACAATGGTGAAGAGGTTTCAAGCAAAGATATCTTTGATGCGGCCCAAGCCAATGATCCCTTTGGCTTGATGGTCGTCGATAAAGTATGTTTCTATCTTGGTTTAGCTTGCGGGAATCTTGGAAACACATTGAATCCGGCAAGTATTGTTTTAGGTGGCGGTGTTTCTGCTGCAGGTGAATTCTTACGCAAACGTGTTGCAACTTATTTCGCCAAGTTTACCTTCCCGCAAGTCACGGAAAGTACAGAAATCAAATTAGCACAACTAGGCAACGATGCGGGTGTGATCGGTGCTGCGTCGTTGGCATTACAATTTGCACAATAAACACGATTTTTTCGTGTCTCAATTATTTTATTGAAGTGAGAGTAGAGAGGATAGAGGAAAAATATGTCACCAATTATGTGGATCAATCTTGTTTTGGGACTGATTATCTTAGCAATCGCCCTAAACTGGGGTTATTATCAAATCATGGGACGGCGATCAGCAACGATCATCCCCGAAGATGAGTTCAAAGCAGGAATGAAAAAAGCGCAAGTGATCGATGTACGTGAAAAAAATGAATTTGATAGCGGCCATATTATGGGTGCCCGCAATATTCCTTTCACCGTGTTAAGCAATTCTTTTAGCGCGTTTCGTAAAGATCAGCCGATTTATCTATATGATACCCGGAAATCATTGAGTATTCGGGCGGCAAACAAATTACGTAAAGAAGGCTTCACCAATGTGTATATCTTAAAAGAAGGATATGAAGGTTGGAGCGGTAAAACCAAGAAGAAAAATACCCTTTAGCAAAACAGCCCATCTATCCTGTAGATGGGTTTTTGCATATATGGCTGGAGCAAACCTATTATTGCAGACAGTTAGGAGATGGACGAAATGATCAAGCAAAAGAGGATTTATGAGCCCAAAGCAGCTGAAGATGGCTATCGGATATTGGTCGATCGTATATGGCCTAGAGGGGTCAGTAAAGAAGCTGCTGCCATCGATTTGTGGTTGAAGGATGTGGCACCAAGTACGGATCTAAGAAAATGGTTTAACCATGAGCCAGCACGTTATGAAGCATTCAAAGAAAAATATCTAACAGAACTGAAACAAGGCCATGGAAAAGAAGCCTACCAAACATTGCAAGTACTGATCAAAGAACATGCCACAGTAACACTGCTGTATGGGGCAAAAGATGAACGATTTAATCAAGCGACAGTTCTGCGTGAAAAATTACAAAAAGCGTCACAAAAAACCGCTAACCAATAACCTGTTAGCGGTTTTTTTATTTGGCCGATGTTTAGCGTGCCACGCTTTTGCGCATTGCCCGTTTACGTTTTTCGTCATGGGCAGCTTGTTGTTCATCGATTGGGTCGATGACTTGTTTCTTGACAGTTAAAACTACACTCGCTGCAGCGGCAACAGTTGCTGCAGTACCAATTAGAAATCCAGTTAAAAATCGTTTCATTATCAAACACCTCGTCTTTGTCTTTAGTGATACTTTCATTATGCGTCAAATGACGAAAAAATTCAAAAATAAACGCTTTACCTAAGTAAACTCTTGATAATATTTAGTAAATATTTTATAATAAATTTACTAAACGAAAATAAAGGAGCGATATCTATGGATAAACTAGCAGACATTTTTAAAGAGCGATTTGATGAAATGGGCACAGGTACTTACTTTGCACCTGGAAGAATCAACTTGATTGGGGAACATACTGATTACAATGGCGGGTATGTCTTCCCAGCAGCTATTACACTCGGGACTTATGCAGTCGCCCGCAAACGCGAAGATCAACTGGTACGCTTGTATTCGGAAAACTTTCCTGATATAGGGATCATTTCTTTTGATTTAGATGATTTAGAATATCGCAAGACAGACAATTGGACCAATTATCCCAAAGGAGTCTTACGCTACTTAAAAGAAGCTGGACATGATATCACGACTGGTTTTGATGTGGCGTTTTATGGCAATATTCCAAATGGAGCTGGATTATCTTCCTCTGCGTCCATCGAGTTGTTGACGGGTGTGATGTTAGAAGATTTGTATCAATTGACATTGGATCGCTTAGACTTGGTTAAAATCGGCAAGAAGGTTGAAAATGAATTTATTGGCGTCAATTCGGGTATTATGGATCAATTTGCGATCGGCATGGGGCAAAAAGATCATGCTTTGTTGTTAGATACCAACACTTTAAACTACGATGTTGTACCTGCAGCATTTGGAGAATACGTGATTGCTATCATGAATACCAATAAACGTCGCGAATTAGCTGATTCTAAATACAACGAACGCCGATCAGAGTGTGAAGAAGCATTGGCACGTCTGCAAACCAAATGTTCGATCGATTCCCTTGGTGCATTGGATGAAGAGACCTTCTTTGCCAATACAGATTTGATTGGCGATGAAACCTTGATCAAACGTGCAAAACATGCAGTAACTGAGAATCAGCGTACATTGAAAGCCAAAGCTGCATTGACAGCAGGTGACTTAGTGACTTTCGGTCAACTACTGAATGATTCCCATACCTCTTTACGAGATGATTATGAAGTAACAGGTATTGAATTAGATACGCTTGCAGCTGCAGCTCAAGCCCATCCGGCTGTCTTAGGTGCCCGTATGACTGGTGCAGGTTTTGGCGGTTGTGGCATTGCATTGGTCAAAGCCAGTGAATGGAATGACTTCAAAGAACAAGTACTAACCGCGTATGAAGATAAAATCTGCTATCCAGCAGACATTTATCAAGCGAGTATTGATGATGGTGCACGAAAACTGTAGAATAAGAAACGATGAAGACAATAAGAAAGAAGGCTGAATAATGACGATTTTAGTATTAGGCGGGGCAGGATATATTGGCTCCCACGCGGTAGACCAACTGATCAATCAAGGAAATAAAGTTGCGGTCGTTGATAATTTATTGACAGGACATCGTCAAGCAGTCCATCCGGATGCAGCATTTTATCAAGGGGATATTCGCGACAAAGATTTTCTGAAAGATGTTTTTGCAAAAGAAGAAATCGAGGGTGTCATCCATTTTGCTGCTAGTTCTTTAGTAGGCGAATCTGTTGAGAATCCTCTAAAATATTTCAATAATAATGTTTACGGTATGCAGATTTTATTAGAAGTCATGCAAGAGTTCTCGGTGAAACATATTGTCTTTTCTTCAACAGCGGCGACCTATGGTGAACCAGAACAAAGCCCAATTACTGAAATGACACCGACCAATCCCAAAAATCCATATGGCGAAAGCAAGTTGATGATGGAAAAAATGATGCGATGGTGTGACGAAGCATACGGCATGAAATTTGTCGCGTTGCGCTACTTTAATGTCGCTGGTGCCAAAGCGGACGCAACGATTGGTGAAGACCATGACCCGGAAACACATTTGGTACCAATCATTTTGCAAGCAGCGTTAGGTCAGCGAAAAGAAGTTGCGATTTTTGGTGACGATTATGATACACCAGACGGGACTTGTATCCGTGATTATGTGCATGTGGAAGATTTGATTGCTGCGCATCTATTGGCATTAGACTATTTGTTAAAAGGCAATGAAAGCAATGTCTTCAATTTGGGCAGCAACAATGGCTATTCAGTCAAAGAAATGGTTGAAGCAGCCCGCACTGTCACACAAAAAGAGATTCCTGCCCGCATCGCACCTAGACGCGCTGGCGATCCGAGTACATTAGTGGCTTCAAGTGATAAGGCAAAAGCTGTCTTAGGCTGGCAACCAAAGTATACAAATGTTGAATCGATTATCGAAACCGCCTGGAAATGGCATGTCAGTCATCCAAACGGTTATCAAGACTAGGAGGCACTTGACCTATGACGATCAGTCAAACAATTAGTGATTTCGTCACCTTAGCCATCAAATCTGGAGGCTGGATGGAGCTGGATCGCATTTATTTGCAAAACCGCGTATTGGCATTGATCGGCGAAGATGTGATGGAAGAAACGGTGCAACAAGAAGCCGCGTCCTCACTGATATTGATGGATAAGCTCGTTGAAAAAGCCATAGAAAATCAGGTTATTGGTGAGACAATGGCAGAACGTGAACAATTTGAAGCCCAGTTAATGGATTTTTTAACACCACCACCATCAGTGGTCAACGCATTTTTTGCGCAACATTATGCCAATGAGCCAAAAGAAGCCACGGATTACTTTTTTGCCTTGTCTAAACAAAATGATTATATTAAAACCAGACGTATTGCAAAGAATATCGTTTTCCCTGTCCATACGGAATATGGCGAATTGGAGATCACCATAAATTTATCCAAACCCGAAAAAGATCCGAAAGAAATCGCTGCAGAAGGAAAAAGTGTCCAAGTCGATTATCCAAAGTGTATGCTTTGCTTAGAAAATGAAGGCTATCAAGGACGGAGCAACTACCCTGCACGAGCCAACCATCGTATTATTCGCATGAATCTGGACAATGAAGCTTGGGGCTTCCAATATTCGCCGTATGCGTATTACAACGAGCATTCGATTTTCCTATCATTGACCCATCGGCCAATGAAAATCAATAAGCAAACTTTTACTCGACTACTTCAAATCGTAGAAGTGATGCCACATTATTTTGTCGGGTCTAATGCGGACTTGCCAATTGTCGGCGGATCGATTCTTTCACACGATCATTATCAAGGCGGTCGCCATGAATTTGCTATGGCCAAGGCAGTCATTGAAAAAGAATTTGCATTGACTGGCTTTTCGGATGTCACAGCTGGAATCGTTAAGTGGCCAATGTCGGTGATTCGATTACAAGCCAAAGACAAACAGAAATTGGCGTTGGCTTCAGCGTATATTTTGACTCAATGGCGCAACTATTCTGATCCAAGTGTTATGATCCGTGCTTTTTCAAAAGACGGTACGCCGCATCATACGGTAACGCCGATTGCAAGAAAAAAAGGTGCATTCTTTGAAATGGATCTCGTCTTGCGTGACAACAATGTATCAGAAGAACATCCAGATGGCATTTTCCATCCCCACAAAGAGGTGCAGCATATCAAGAAAGAAAACATCGGCTTGATCGAAGTCATGGGTTTGGCAGTTTTGCCACCACGCTTGGCACCTGAATTAAAAGAAGTAGCGAAGTATCTTCTTGATCAACCAAATCAAATGGCTGCGTATCATCAAACTTGGGCGGATGAGCTGAAAGCAACCCATCTGAATCTAACTGATGAAAATGTTGAAGCGATATTGCATGAAGCTGTTGGACATATTTTTGCCGAAGTATTGGCTCATGCCGGTGTCTTCAAACGTGATACCGAGGGCAAAGCTGCGTTTCAAACATTTATCGATCAGTTATGATCAATGCTATCTAGGAGAAAAAGGAGGGACAGAATGGCTACGATCAAAGATATTGCCCAACATGCTGGTGTCTCACCGGCAACTGTCTCACGTGTTTTAAATTACGATAGCGAATTATCCGTGAGTGGTGAAACCAAAGAAAAAATTTTTAAAGCAGCAGAAGCCTTGAATTATACCAAACATAAGAAAAAGGCAGCAGAAACCAGCAGTATTCGTTTGATCCAATGGTTCAATACGGAAGAAGAGTTAGCGGATCTGTACTATTTAGCGATTCGTTTGGGCATCGAAAACAAAGCAGAAGAGTTAGGGATTCGTTTGCTCAAAGAACCTTTCGATGCCTTGACAGATACGCCGGTTGACGGAACGATCACGATTGGCAAATTTGGTGATCAACAGATCCAACAATTGAAAAAAAGTCAGAAACATCTCTTGATGGTCGATTTCGATGCGCTTTCTTATGGGGTGGATTCTTTGGTGGTGGACTTTCAGCAAGCAGTTGACCTGGTGATCGATGCGTTTATTGCGAAAGGACATCAGCGTATTGGCTTACTGTCGGGTATTGAATATACGAAAGATCATCAGCAAGAAATCATTGATCCCAGACAGTACTTTTTTGAAGGGCGTTTGCGGCAATTAAAATTGTATGACGCGAAGTATTTATTGCAAGCCCCGTTCACGGTTGAAGGCGGCTATCTGGCAATGAAGGCCTTTTTGGCCAGCGGCGAACAACTACCGACAGCTTTTTTTGCCTCTAGTGATGCTTTGGCCATTGGCGGCATGCGGGCATTGCAAGAAAATGGCATCAACATTCCAGAAGATGTCGCAGTGATTGGCTTCAATGATGTCAGCGTAGCAAAATATGTCACACCGGCGCTGTCTACGATCAAAGTCCATACTGAATGGCTTGGAGAGCTGGCAGTCACCACACTCATGGAGTTGATTGCTTCTCCTGCACCGGTTCCCAGAAAGGTCACGATCGCCACGGAATTGATCAACCGTGCGTCTAGTGAGAGACCGGCAAAGTGATCGTAACCAGTCCTTGATCGACCAGTGATAAAGTTTAAACAGCAAGCTTGATTTCTAGGTGATGTTTTCAAACCATAGAATCAAGGGACTGTTTAAGCTTTTTTTGTACTTGTTGGGCAATCAGCTAGAATATGGTAGAATATGAGAGAGTTTTTTGAATGGGGAGATAGCAGCATGAAAACATTAGCGATCGACACGTCTAACCAAACATTGGCAATTGCCGTGGTTGACGGTCATCAAATTCTAGGACAAAGCCAAACGATGGCTGTCAAAAATCATAGTACAGCTTTGATGCCCGCCATCCAGCAAATGATGCAAACGATCAATGTGAAACCGAGTGATTTGGCACAAATCGTTGTGGCCAAAGGACCCGGGTCATATACTGGTTTGCGGATCGGTGTAACGACAGCTAAAACATTAGCCCAAACATTAGCGATTCCGCTGATTGGTGTATCTAGCTTAAAGACGGTCGCCGCAAACTGCGTGGGGGTATCTCAGTGGATCATTCCGCTTTTTGATGCCCGAAGAAACAATGTCTATACGGGTGTATATCAATGGCAAGGAGATACTTTGATGACTGTCATTGCAGATCAACATATGTCTCTAAGCAGTTTGTTGGCCTTGTTGAAAAAGGAAACCTCGGGAGAAGTATTGTTTGTGGGCAGCGACACAGCTAAATTTGCTGCGACGATCAAGGAGGAAATGCCTCTTGCTGTAATCAATCAAGTGTCTGTATGGGATTACCCGTCTGCGGCGGTCTTGGCTTTTCTCGCAGACCAAGAAGCGCCTGAAGCGTCGCTCCATGCATTCGTTCCATCCTATTTAAAATTAGTTGAAGCAGAAGAGAATTGGTTGGCCACACATGAAGCTGGAGCAGATGCCTATGTTGAAAAAATTTAAGGCAATCAAAGGCAAGTTGTCGTTGTTTCGACACATTCAATATCCTGTAAGAGAAGTCGATCTGAGGGGAACTACTTATGTTTTCCGTGAATTGGTCGGCGATGATATCAAAGAATTGCTGCAAGTGGAACGACTGGTTTATGCGGGGGAACTACCCTGGACAAAAAGTGCTTTTTTGTCGGAATTGTATTCTCGGGTACAACACCTTTACATCGGTGTCTTGTTTCAAGAACGAATGATTGGCTTTGCTGGTGTCCGTATTTTGGGCGGCGATGCCCATGTGACCAATATTGCGATCATTCCCGAGTATCAAGGAAAAGGTATCGGTTCTTTTGTGTTGGGAGAATTAGAACATTATGCCAGAAAACAAAGATGTGATCGTTTGACATTAGAGGTGCGGTTAAGCAATCGGGATGCACAGCGATTATATCGACAATTGGGCTTTATTTCTCAAGCAATCAAGGCTGCGTACTATACGGAAGGCAATGAAGATGCATTGGATATGGTGAAGTATCTCCATGGATAAACAGTCTAGTACTAGACCTACAGCGCAGCAACTGTGGGCATTGGCGGATGCCAGTTATCCAACAGGCTCCCCATGGCAAGTGGCACAATTTGCTGAAGATCTTAAACATCCTCTTAGTCAATATCTGATCAAAGAATCGAGCCAGCCTTCTAAATTGATTGCTTTTCTCAGTTATCAGCAAGTCTTGGATGAAGCAGAGGTATTCAACCTTGCTGTTGATCCTGAATATCAAGGTCGCGGGATTGCCAAAGAATTGCTGCAAGCACTTTTTGCAGCTGTGCAACATGCAGGTGGCACACGGATTTTATTGGAAGTCCGCGCGTCAAACATGCAAGCCCAAGCGTTGTATCTACGCACAGGATTTGTCATCATTGGGCGCAGAAAAAATTATTATCAACATCCCCAAGAGGATGCACTTATTATGGAAAAGAAAGTAGGCGAATAAATCAAATGAATGAATTGATTTTAGCCATTGAAAGTAGTTGTGACGAAACCAGCGTTGCTGTCATCCAAAATGGCGAAACGATCCTAAGCAATATCGTCGCTTCGCAAATCAAAAGCCACCAACGCTTCGGTGGTGTGGTTCCCGAAGTGGCTAGTCGGCATCACGTAGAACAAATCACGATCTGTATTGAAGATGCCCTAACACAAGCAAAGGTCGAACCAGCTGATCTATCAGCAGTGGCTGTCACGTATGGTCCAGGCTTAGTCGGCGCTTTATTGATTGGTCTTTCTGCAGCCAAAGCCTTTGCTTGGGCTCATGACTTGCCTTTGTTGCCTGTCAATCATATGGCCGGGCATATTTATGCTGCTCGATTTGTCAAACCGCTGGAATTCCCTTTAATGGCTTTACTTGTTAGTGGTGGCCACACGGAGTTGGTTTATATGGTCGAAGATGGTTCTTTTGAGATCATCGGCGAAACCCGAGATGATGCAGCTGGAGAAGCCTATGACAAAGTTGGCCGGGTCTTGGGTCTGCCTTATCCAAGCGGCAAAGAAATTGATCGCTTGGCACATACTGGGCAAGACACCTACCATTTTCCACGTGCCATGATCCATGAAGACAACTTTGATTTTAGTTTTAGCGGTCTGAAAAGTGCATTTATCAATCACGTCCACAATGCCGAACAACGAGGAGAAACCTTGGTGCCTGCTGATTTGGCTGCAAGTTTTCAAGCAAGTGTCGTTGACGTGCTCGTCTATAAAACGATCAAAGCCTGCCAAACATTCCCGGTGAAGCAATTGATCATCGCTGGTGGGGTGGCGGCGAACCAAGGATTGCGCGAAGCGCTTGAAGCGGCCATGCTTGCCCATCCAGAAATTGAATTGCTGATTCCACCCCTGCGGCTTTGCGGGGATAATGCAGCAATGATTGGTGCTTATGCCCATATCGCTTTGCAAAAACAACGGTTTGGTTCCCTAGCAGTCAATGCTGATCCGAGTTTAAGTTTTATGCATTTTCAAAAAAACTAAATCTGGCCGATAAAATCAAGGAAACTTGATTTTATCGGTTTTTTTTGACTATCAAGCAGCAATAGGGCTGGCATAAAATAATTATAAATGTATTTTTATTTATTTAATGGCTTTATATTGTATTTTATTTCTAAAATTGTTATGATTATGAATAGATATCAACTGAAAGGTGGTAACCCTATGTATTCGATTTTCCAAGGACGCAGCTTTTTAGCAGAAAAAGATTTCAGTCAAGCGGAATTACAGTATTTGATTGATTTTGCACAACATTTAAAGGCTATGAAGCAACAGCATTTGCCGCATCATTATCTTGCAGGAAAGAACATTGCATTGTTGTTTGAAAAAACATCTACAAGGACACGAGCGGCTTTTACGGTGGCAACAACTGACCTGGGGGCACATCCCGAATTTCTTGGTGCCAACGACATTCAATTAGGGACGAAAGAGTCGGTAGAAGATACAGCGAAAGTGTTGGGGCGAATGTTTGATGGTATCGAATATCGCGGGTCAAGCCAAGCAGTAGTGACACAATTGGCAGAGTCGGCTGGGGTACCTGTTTGGAATGGTTTGACAGATGAGTGGCATCCAACCCAAATGATTGCCGATTTTCTAACGATCCAAGAAAATTTTGGGCGATTGGCTGGTTTGACGATCGCTTATTGCGGCGATGGCCGCAATAATGTCGCGCATTCCTTGTTGGTCACTAGTGCCATCTTGGGGGTCAATATCCATATTGTGACACCGTCAGCATTGCAACCTGAAAAGCAAATTGTGGCACTTGCACAAAGCTATGCGGACCAATCAGGCGCAACGATTCAAATCACGGATCAAGTGTCAGAAGGAGTCTTAGGGGCAGATGTGATCTACACCGATGTCTGGGTATCCATGGGAGAAGAAGATCAGTTTGAAAAACGGATCAAACAATTGCTGCCATATCAAGTCAATCAGCGGTTGATTGATCAAACGCAAAACGAGCAAGTCATCTTTATGCATTGTTTGCCAGCGTTTCATGACAGTCAAACGCGTTACGGACGAGAGGCGGCCGCAAAATATGGTATTCATGAAATGGAGGTCACGGATGAAGTATTTCGAAGTGACTATGCCCGTCAGTTTGATCAAGCAGAGAACCGGCTGCATTCAATCAAAGCCATCATGGCGGCGACTGCTGGCAACCTGTTTATTCCCAAAGTCTAAAAATGAGTTTTTGGTTAAAGCGGCAACTGATCCTAGCCAAAAACTGAATTCTTTGTTATACTTTTTGGGAAGTCAATAGCAATGATTTGATGATGCAAGAAAAGTAACCTTCAACAGTCATTAAAGCGAATTCGGGATGGTGGAAGCCGAATGGACGTGAGCGTGAAACGCACTTGTGAGAATTTGCCTAGCAAACGGAATTCTGCCGTTATCAGAAGTAAAGTGGGTCCAAATAGGACAATCAGAGTGGTACCGCGGGAAATCTCGTCTCTAGTGCATCGTTATGCGCTAGAGGCTTTTTTATTTGCGCATCTTGCAGCAATCGATCAATGCCAAACAAACAGGAGGTCAAACAATGAATAACAAAGAAATCGTCGCCCAAGCCATTTATCAAGTCGTCAAAGAAGACTTGACCATTGAACAAGTTCAACAATTGTTAGAAAATCCAAAGTCAGTCGATCATGGAGATGTCGCTTTTCCAGCATTTGCATTGGCTAAAGCCTATCGCAAAGCACCGCAGCAAATTGCCGCAGAGTTGGCTGAGAAAATCGATGGCACATCATTTGAAAAAATTGAAGTCGTGGGTCCTTATTTGAACTTTTTTATGGATAAATCAGTCATTTCAGCACATGTCTTGACGACAGTCATCAAAGAAAAAAACCATTATGGTGACCAAACCGTCGGCAATCAACAAACAGTGCCGATCGACATGTCATCACCCAATATTGCAAAACCTATTTCAATGGGGCATCTACGCTCGACCGTGATTGGAAATTCGATCGGGTTTATTTTGGAAAAAATTGGTTACCAGCCAATTCGTATCAATCACTTAGGCGATTGGGGCACCCAATTTGGTAAGTTGATCGTGGCTTATAAAAAATGGGGCTCTGAAGCAGCGGTCAAAGCAGAACCAATCAATGAATTGCTGCGTCTATACGTTGATTTTCATGAAAAAGCAGAGACGGATAAACATTTAGAAGATGAAGCCCGTGCTTGGTTCAAAAAACTTGAAGATGGTGATGAAGAAGCCATCCAATTGTGGCAGTGGTTCCGAGATGAGTCAATGAAAGAGTTCAATAAAATCTATGATATGCTGGAAGTCTCTTTCGATTCATTGAATGGCGAAGCTTTTTATAATGACAAGATGACAGAAGTTGTTGAGTTGTTAGAAGAAAAACATTTATTGAAAGAAGATCAAGGTGCAGAAATCGTAGACTTATCTGCATATGATCTCAATCCAGCCTTGATCCGCAAATCTGATGGGGCAACATTATATATTACCCGTGATATGGCAGCAGCGCTTTACCGCAAACGGACGTATGATTTTGCCAAATCATTGTATGTTGTCGGCAACGAGCAAAGCTATCATTTCAAACAACTGAAAGCAGTCTTGAAAGAAATGAACTTTGACTGGTCAGATGATATGACCCATGTACCATTTGGTTTGATCACAAAAGATGGCAAAAAACTATCCACTAGAAAAGGCAAAATCGTCTTATTAGAAGAAGTGTTGAATGAAGCCATTGCATCTGCCAATGCCCAGATCACAGAAAAAAATCCAACATTGGTCAATAAAGAAGAAGTGGCCAAACAAGTCGGCGTTGGGGCTGTTGTTTTCCACGATTTAAAAAATGATCGTTTGAACAACTTTGATTTTACACTAGAAGAAGTCGTTCGATTCGAAGGAGAAACTGGACCTTATGTTCAATACTCACACGCTCGTGCTATGAGTATTCTTGATAAAGCTGGCTTTACACCAGATACTGCGGCAATCACTGGTTTGTCAGACGCTGATAGTTGGGAAGTCATCAAATTGATTCAACGTTATCCAGAAACCATTTTGCAAGCGGCTGAAAAATATGAACCATCTGTTATTGCCAAACATGCCATCAAATTGGCACAAGCCTTCAACAAATATTATGCCAATGTCAAAATCTTGGCAGAAGACGGGCAAAAAGAAGCACGTTTGGCGTTGGTATATGCTGTGACAGTATTGTTGAAAGAAGATTTACGCTTACTGGGCTTACACGCGCCGGATAAAATGTAAAACAATCTGTATTTTTTGCAACGATAAAAACCACGTCTCCCAAAATGTATTTTTAGGGAGACGTGGTTTTTTGTCATAATGAAGTGATAAATATATTTTACAACACAGCATGTGCTTGAATGAAGTCAAAAAACTTTTCGGCATCTTCTTCCGTCCGTGAAATCACTGCGACTGTATCAAAGCCTGCCAATGAACAGACTTTTTCGGGCATCGTCACATCATCGATGGCTGCTGCCAGCAAAGGGGCATTGTCAGGAATCGTGTGGATCAATGTCATAAATTGGACGCGGTCGATTTTGGTCACGACTTCTTCGATCATTTGTGCCAAACGCTGCTCTTCAACTTTTTCATTATCAGATGAATGCAAACCTTGGAAAATAACAAATTTGGTTTGACCAGTTTCATCTGGTATTTTGACGATTTTCATATCACGGATATCCCGAGAAATAGTGGCTTGTGTTGCTGTCACACCGTGCTTTTCTAACTGCTGCAGTAATTCGTCTTGGGTACGCACAGTATGTTCAGTGATGATTTGTCGAATCAATAAATGGCGATCAGCTTTACGCATAGGTCAAACTCCTTTAGATGATTGAATGAATCAGCCCTATCATAGCAGAAAATCAAGGAAATGCCCAGAAATTCTACTAAAAAGATCAGATATGGAATGTTTTGCAGCAATGATTACTGGTATTTTTTTGTTGAATCAGTTGCATTTATCAAATAGCTACTGTATACTGTTTAAGGCGTCAGTTTTTCGATGCTATTATCCCACATCTTGCTCCATCTGCGAAGTGGTGCTGACGATCGTCAGTTCTTCAAAGAGCAAAAGAACAAGAGAGGAAAACAAAAAAACCAATTGGAGGAAACACAACATGGCAGTAATCTCAATGAAACAATTACTAGAAGCCGGCGTACACTTTGGTCACCAAACACGTCGCTGGAACCCAAAAATGAAGAAATATATCTTCACAGAAAGAAACGGCATCTACATCATTGACTTGCAAAAAACAGTTAAATTAGTAGATGTGGCTTATGACTACATGAAAAATGTTGCTGAAGAAGGCGGCGTTGCTTTGTTCGTAGGAACAAAAAAACAAGCGCAAGAAGCAATCAAAGAAGAAGCAATCCGTTCAGGTCAATACTATGTCAACCATCGTTGGTTAGGTGGAACATTGACAAACTGGGAAACAATCCAAAAGCGTGTTTCTCGCTTGAAACAAATCAATAAAATGGAAGAAGACGGTACATTCGAATTACTTCCTAAAAAAGAAGTCGTTGGTTTGAACAAAGAACGTGAACGTCTTGAAAAATTCTTGGGTGGTATCGCTGATATGCCTAGAATTCCAGATGTAATGTACGTTGTTGACCCACGCAAAGAGCGCATTGCGATCCAAGAAGCGCGTAAATTAAATATCCCAATCGTAGCCATGGTTGATACAAACTGCGATCCAGATGAAATCGATGTTGTGATCCCATCAAACGATGACGCAATCCGCGCCGTTAAATTGATCACTGCTAAAATGGCAGATGCTTTCATCGAAGGCAATCAAGGGGAAGACCAAGTAGTAGAAGAAGACTTCGCTGCTGAGTCAACTGAAAACGCAACTTCAATCGAAGAAATCGTTGATGTTGTCGAAGGCGACAACGCATCAGCTGAATAATAAATGATGGAGCTGTTTCAAAGGCTAGGCGCCAAGCCTCACTCTCCTTTGAAACAGCTTTTTTTAAAGACAAGAATACTTGTTCAAAAACATTTAGGAGGAAACAAATAATGGCAGAAGTAACAGCTAAATTAGTAAAAGAATTACGCGATATGACTGGTGTAGGTATGATGGACGCAAAACGTGCATTGGTTGAAGTAGAAGGCGACATCGAAAAAGCAGTCGACTTGTTACGTGAAAAAGGCATGGCTAAAGCAGCGAAGAAAAATGACCGAATCGCAGCAGAAGGATTGGCTTCAGTAGCAATCAATGGCAACACAGCGGCTATCGTTGAAGTAAACTCTGAAACTGACTTTGTTTCTAAAAATGAAATGTTCCAAGATCTAGTTAAAGAAATCGCTGAAGTGATCGCGGCCAACAAGCCAGCTGATATGGATGCTGCAATGCAATTAGAAACGTCTAAAGGCAAAATGGAAGCAGTTCTAATCGAAGCAACACAAGTCATTGGTGAAAAAATCAGCTTCCGTCGTTTTGAAGTTGTTGAAAAAGATGATAACGCAGCATTTGGCGGCTACTTGCACATGGGCGGACGTATCGCTGTTTTAACTGTTCTTGAAGGCACAACGGATGAAACAGTAGCCAAAGACGTTGCGATGCACGTTGCTGCAATCAATCCACGCTATGTAAACGAAGAACAAATCTCTCAAGAAGAATTAGACCATGAAAAACAAGTCTTAACAGAACAAGCGTTGAACGAAGGCAAACCAGCCAACATTGTTGAAAAAATGGTTGAAGGCCGCTTGAAGAAATTTAAAGCTGAAATTGCTTTAGTTGACCAACCTTTTGTTAAAGACCCAGATATGACTGTTGAAAAATATGTTGCTTCTAAAGGTGCAACTGTGAAATCATTTGTTCGTTTTGAAGTCGGCGAAGGTATCGAAAAACGTGAAGATAACTTTGTTGAAGAAGTAATGAGCCAAGTGAAAAAATAATTCTGTTCCTTGAACAGATGGGAACGCATGGAAGTGCGCTCCCTTTTTTTAAGCAAAAACAGTTTTGCAAAAGAATGAAGATAATTTCAACGAAAGAACACCAATATGCTACAATAGTATTGGAGAATGTGTGGAGGAATCATAATGGTCAAACCTAAATATCAACGTGTTGTGTTAAAATTAAGCGGCGAAGCACTTGCAGGTGACGAAGGTTTCGGTATCAAACCGCCAACGATTCAAGAAATCGTCAAAGAAATCAAAGATGTACATGAATTAGGTGTTGAAATGGCGATCGTTGTCGGCGGCGGCAACATCTGGCGCGGACAAATTGGCGCCCAAATGGGTATGGAACGAGCACAAGCGGATTATATGGGGATGTTGGCAACAGTCATGAATGCATTGGCTTTGCAAGATACGTTGGAAAATGCAGGTGTACCTACGCGTGTGCAAACATCGATTGAAATGCGTCAAATCGCAGAACCTTATATCCGTCGCAGAGCAGAGCGTCATTTGGAAAAAGGACGGATCGTGATTTTTGCCGGAGGTACCGGAAATCCTTATTTTTCTACGGATACGACAGCTGCATTGCGTGCTGCTGAAATCAATGCTGATGTTATTTTAATGGCTAAAAACAATGTTGATGGTGTTTACTCAGCGGATCCTAAAGTGGATCAAAATGCTGTGAAGTTTGAGGAATTGACCCATTTAGATGTAATCTCTAAAGGATTGCAAGTCATGGATTCAACTGCAAGTTCTTTAAGCATGGACAACGATATTCCACTAGTTGTCTTTAATTTAAACGAAACAGGCAATATTCGTCGTGCTATTTTAGGCGAAAATATTGGCACAACAGTAAGGGGGAAATAAAATGGCAGACAAGATTTTAACAGAAGCAACTGATAAAATGAAAAAGGCAGCAGAAAACTTGCAACGGGAATTGGGACAAATTCGCGCTGGACGTGCAAATGCGAGCATTTTGGACCGTGTGATGGTCACTTATTATGGTGTCCCAACACCATTGAACCAAATGGCATCAATCACAATTCCTGAAGCAAGAATTTTGATGATCACACCATTTGACAAAACAATGATCCAAGAAATCGAAAAATCGATCATGCAAAGTGATATTGGTATTACACCCGCCAATGACGGAAATGTGATTCGTTTAGTGATTCCACAATTAACTGAAGAACGCCGGAAAGAATTGGCCAAAGATGTCAAAAAAGAAGCTGAAAATGCCAAAATTGCAGTCCGCAATATTCGGCGTGATGCGATGGAAGCATACAAGAAGCAAGAAAAAGCTGGCGATATCACGGTAGATGATTTGCGTGAATCTGAAAAAGAAGTGCAAACATTGACAGATAACAGCATCAAAGAGATCGATGGCATTGCTGCTGAAAAAGAACAAGAACTACTAGAAGTGTAAGGTTGAATAAAGGGGCTGCAGGCGCAGCCTCTTTTTTTGGCTAAAAATAGCGCTTGTTTTTTTGTTTTTTCTTAATATGAAATTCTTTTTTTCGGTTTTCATAGGCAAGAAATGTGATTATTGTTATAATGATAAAGATAAATTTCAAGAAATGGAAGAGGAGCGAATAGGATGTTGCGTTTTTTTCCACAAAAAGACAAATATATCAAAGAAGCAGCAGTCCATCCCTTTGATGCGACACTGCCGATACCTATGCATATCGCGATCATTATGGATGGCAATGGTCGATGGGCCCAAAATCGGCGTCTGCCCCGTGTAGCTGGACACAAAGAAGGAATGGAAACAGTCAAAAAAATCACCACCCACGCTTCAAGATTAGGTGTCAAAGTATTGACTTTGTATGCATTTTCAACTGAAAACTGGAAGCGGCCGAATGATGAAGTGGATTATCTCATGCAATTGCCCGTTGATTTTTTTGATACGTTTGTCCCTGAATTGATCAAAGAAAATGTTAAAGTCCATGTCATGGGTTTTACTGAATCACTGCCTGCCCATACGCAAGAAGCTGTTCGTCGAGCAATCGAACAAACCAAAGACAATACTGGAATGGTATTGAATTTTGCCTTAAATTACGGTAGTCGAGCTGAGATGCTGCAAGCAATCCAGTCATTATATCAGGAAATGGCATTAGAAAACGAACCATCCGAAATTACGGAAGAAATGATCGATCAGCGCTTGATGACGGGTTTTTTGCCCGCTAAATTGCGGAATCCTGAATTGGTGATCCGTACGAGTGGCGAAGAACGGATCAGTAATTTTTTGTTGTGGCAAATTGCCTACAGCGAATTGTTTTTCACCAAAGCATTGTGGCCAGATTTTGATCCTGCTTTGTTAGAAGATGCGATCGGAAGCTTTCAACAACGCAATCGGCGTTTTGGCGGCTTAGCACAGAAGGAGGAAGAAGAGTGAGACAACGAGTGATTACTGCAGTTATCGCTTTGGCTTTTTTCTTGCCAATCATTTATATTGGCGGAATTGCGATTGAACTACTAGCTGCATTGTTAGCTGGTATTGGTGTATTTGAATTATTTCGTATGAAAGGTTTGGCTGTTTTAAGCTTTGAAGGGATATTGGCGATGATTGGTGCGGTTATTTTAGTATTGCCGCAAGATCGCTGGTTCGCTTTTTTGCCTGATGGAACAGATAAAAGTGCATTATATTATTTTGTCGTTTTGCTGTTATTAGGGATTGCAGTCATTTCCAAAAATACGTATACCTTTGATGAAGCAGGTTTTCCCGTATTAGCAAGTTTATATACGGGTGTCGGTTTTGAACGTTTCTTAACAGCACGTTCAGCAACAGACGGATTAGTAGTATTGGTTTTTGGTTTATTCGTGGTTTGGGCCACTGATATCGGTGCTTATATGGCGGGTAGACGCTTTGGACAGCATAAACTTTGGCCGGATATTTCGCCAAACAAGACCATCGAAGGTGCGCTAGGCGGGATTGCATCGGCAGTTGTGGTGGCTGCTGTTTATTTGCTGGCTTTTCCTGGAAAAGATTACTTTGGTCATGGGACACTTTTGATGATCTTATTAACGATCATCTTTTCGATTGCAGGTCAATTTGGAGATTTAGTGGAATCAGCGATCAAACGGCATTATGGTGTAAAGGACTCAGGCAATATTTTGCCAGGTCATGGAGGGATTTTGGATCGTTTCGATAGTATGCTCTTCGTCTTTCCAATCATGTATTTGTTCGGTGTTTTCTAAATCAAGCGCAATCAAGAAGTCCAGCATAGCTGTGACTTCTTTTTTTACATTCTTGTTACAAGCAGAATGTGAGTTTCTCAATGTGCAGCGGTATGATAAAATAAGGAAAGGTTGCCCTGATAGATAGGGAACCTGCGAAAGAGAGGAACCAATATGAAAACGATTTTGGTGTTTATTATCATCTTTTCTGTGGTGGTTGTGATCCACGAGTTCGGACACTATTTCTTTGCTAAGCGAGCAGGTATCCTCGTAAGGGAATTTGCGATCGGCATGGGACCAAAATTATTTGCGCACCAAGCCAAAGACGGAACGACCTATACGATACGCATGCTGCCTTTGGGCGGTTATGTCCAAATGGCGGGCTGGGGTGAAGACGAAACAGAGATCACACCAGGTATGCCAGTATCTCTGGTGCAAGATGCGACAGGAAAGGTATTGAAAATCAATACAAGCAAAAAGATTCAATTGCAAGAAGCGATTCCAATGGAAGTCACTGCCTTTGATTTAGAAGACAAACTAACGATTTCAGGCTATGTCAATGGCAATGAACAAGAAGTAGCGACGTACAGTGTGGACCATGATGCGTCAATCATTCATGAAGATGGCGTCGAAGTGCGCATCGCACCGTTGGACGTTCAATTCCAATCAGCAAAACTTTGGCAACGGATGTTGACCAACTTTGCCGGTCCAATGAATAACTTTATTTTGGCATTGGTGTTATTCACGGGACTGGTTTTTGCACAAGGCGGTGTCGTCAATCAAGAGGCAACCGTTGTTTCAGGAATCGAATCAGGTTCTGCGGCAGCTGAAGCCGGATTACAAGACGGGGATGAAATTTTGGCCATCAATGGGACAAAAGTGACGAACTGGTCTGAATTGACGACGGAGATCCAGAAGTATCCTGATACGCAAATTACATTAGACGTACAGCGGGCAGATCAAACCCTTGATTTGACAGCTACGCCATCAAGCAATACCTCAGGAAGTCAAACCATTGGGGTCTTGGGTGTTACACCTTCATTGAAAACGGGTATTGGTGCAATTCTGTTAGGTGGTCTGCAAATGACGATGGACAATGCACTTGTGATTTTTAAAGCAGTAGGCAATTTGATTACGCAGCCTGATTTAGATAAACTGGGTGGTCCGGTAGCGATTTTTCAATTGTCCTCTCAAGCTGCTTCTCAAGGTCTGATGACAGTTATTGGTATGATGGCGATGATTTCGATCAACTTAGGGATATTCAACTTATTACCGATTCCAGGTTTAGATGGCGGCAAGCTGGTTTTAAATATCTTAGAAGGCGTACGAGGCAAGCCGATCAGTCAAGAAAAAGAGGGTATCATTACCTTGATCGGGTTTGGTTTTCTGATGCTGTTGATGGTCTTAGTGACTTGGAATGATATTCAGCGTTTCTTCTTTTAAATGGCATATAAGGATCAAAGAGCATCATCGATTCGATAGATTAACGAATTTTTGCAGTGAAGGAGAAAAAAATGAAACAGTCTAAACTGTTGATTCCAACATTACGAGAAACACCAAGTGATGCGGAAACACTTAGTCATCAGCTCTTAGTTAGGGCAGGGTATATACGACAAGCCGCCTCTGGAATTTACATCTATCTTCCTTTGGCGCAACGGGTATTAGAAAAAATCAAGACGGTGATTCGCGAAGAACTTGCGAAAATCGATGCAATCGAAATGGCCATGCCCTCATTACTGCCCTTTGAGCCCTGGGAGGTTTCAGGGCGGGCAGCGCTTTATGGCCATGCCCTTTATCGTCTAAAAGATCGCAATGAGCGGGTAATGGTGTTGGGGCCAACCCATGAAGAGCCCTTTACGGAATTGATCAAAAATGAAGTGACCTCTTATAAAAAATTGCCGCTAAATTTATTTCAAATTCAAACCAAATATCGTGATGAACAACGTCCGCGATTTGGGTTGATTCGCAGCAGAGAATTTCTGATGCAAGACGGTTATTCATTCCATGCAGATACAGAAAGTTTAGATGCCAGTTACCGTCAATATGAAGCGGCGTATCATGCGATTTTTCGTCGTTGCGGTATCGATTATCGGACTGTATTAGGGGATAACGGCGTAATGGGCGGTCATGATTCAAAAGAATTTCTAGCATTATCTGGCATTGGGGAAGAATTGCTTTGCTATTCGACAGAAAGCGACTATGTCGCCAACTGGAAATTGGCCACAAGTCTTTATTCGCCTAAAAAATCGCATGAAACCTTTTTGCCGCTAGAAACATTCCAAGTAGACAATGATCGGCAAATCGACGAGGTAGCTGCAACAGCTGATATAGATCTCAACAAAATCATCCAGTCACACTTATTTTTGGTAGATGATCAAATGGTGATGGTCTTACTTAGAGGTGACCATACAATCAATGAAACCAAAGTAAAACTATTTTTAGCTGGTGAGCAAATCAGGCCATTGTCAGCAGCAGATGCTCAGTCACGCATCGATGAATCTGCACAAGTACGCAGTCCAATCGATTTATCTGCATCGATTCATCTCTATGCAGATCAGCATGTGCAAGATATGACCAATGTGCTTGTGGCTGGAAAAGATGCTAAATCTTATTTGCGT
The DNA here is from genome assembly GCF_050529585.1 of Enterococcus sp. DIV0876. Taxonomy (GTDB): domain Bacteria; phylum Bacillota; class Bacilli; order Lactobacillales; family Enterococcaceae; genus Enterococcus_D. The sequence continues at coordinate 2,056,081 of NZ_CP172882.1, read as the reverse complement.
AATGCCAATATTGGTCGAGATTTTCAACCCATCGCTTTTGGTGATTTCCGTTTGGTACAAGAAGGGGATCCTTCACCAGATGGACAAGGTGTCCTTACCTTTACACGGGGGATCGAAGTGGGGCATATTTTCAAGCTGGGTACAAAATATAGTGAAGCCCAACAAGCGACGATCGTCGACGAAAAAGGGCAAGAAACTTCAGTGCTAATGGGGTGTTATGGAATCGGTGTATCTCGCTTACTTGCCACGATCGTCGAACAACATGGCAATGAATACGGAATTGATTGGCCGCAAGAAATTGCACCTTTTGATGTTCATATCATTCAAACAGCAGTAGACGATCCTTATCAAGAGGAACTTTGCCAAGAAGTCGAATCAATGATGAAGCAAGTCGGCTATGATGTCTTGGTGGATGACCGTAATGAACGTGCAGGTGTCAAATTTGCTGACGCTGATTTGATCGGCTGTCCGATCCGTTTGACCATTGGAAAAAAAGCGACTGAGGGTATTGTTGAAATCAAGATCAAGCATAGTGGTGCAACCATTGAAGTGCGCAAAGATGAAGTGGCTTCAACCTTAACGATATTGATGAGCAATCAAGAATAAATCGAGCGAATAAATGATCGAGAGAGGACATCCTTTCTCGATTTTTTAATGAAAGAAAATGGAAAAAGAGGTATACTAGTGAGTACTGAGAAAAGGAGGATCTTCAATTGTCAAAAGAAAGAGAAACCTTTGAGATTTTGTTAGAACAAATCAATGCCGCTGAAAATTTGCGGCAGCATCCATTGATCCAAACAGCACAAATCAATCAAGTGGTGGTACATCGCCAGTCAAAAGCATGGACCTTCCATATTCAAATGGATAAAATCATGCCGGTGATGGTCTATCAATCATTCAAACAACACCTTGAACTGGCATTTAAAGATATTGCTGAAGTCAGATTAGTGATTCAAGCTGTGGACGGAGGATTTGATCAGCAATTGATCCAAGAATATTGGCCATTGGCATTAGCCAATCAAAATTGTGACCGTCCGCTGATCAATCAAGTGGTCAAAAGCCAAATGCCAATCGTTGAAGGTGCCAAAGTTATTCTTCCAGTCAATAATGATGCGGTGATTACCATCTTGCAGCAACAATATTTACCAATCATTGAAGAAAACTATGGTGCGTTTGGCTTCCAAAAGTTCCGCATTCTTCCCCAGTTAGATGAGATGCAAGCCAAAGAAGCGCTAGAGCAATTGGAAGCGCGAAAAGAAGAACAGACTGCCGCCTTCCAACTTCAAGCTGCTGAAAACTTAATGGCCCATGAACAACGCAAAAAAGAAGTCAAAACAGTCGATTTTGATGGACCAATTGCTTTGGGAAGAAATATCCCAACGGATGAACCAGTCACACCAATGATCAATATCATCGAAGAAGAACGTCGGGTAACCATCCAAGGTTACGTATTTGATAAAGAAGTTCGGGAATTGCGGTCGAAACGAAAAATTTTGATCTTAAAAATCACCGATTATACCTCATCTTTTAGTGTGAAGAAGTTCTCAAACAACGAAAAAGATGAACAAATCTTCGATGCAATTGCCAAAGGGAGCTGGGTCAAGGTTCGAGGAAGTGTCCAAGAAGATACCTTTATGCGAGATTTGGTCATGAATGCCCAAGACCTTTTAGAAGTGAAGCATGAGGCGCGAAAAGATTATGCACCAGAAGGCGAAAAACGAGTAGAATTGCATTTACATTCCAACATGAGTACGATGGACGCGACCAATAACGTGGCGGATTATGTGGCGCAAGCCGGAAAATGGGGACATAGAGCGATTGCTATTACCGATCATGGCGGAGCCCAAGCCTTTCCGGATGCCCATCACGCCGGCGAAAAAGCAGGAGTCAAAATATTGTATGGCATTGAAGCCAACATTGTGGATGATGGGGTCGCTGTTGCCTATAATCCTAAACCGATCCCTTTAACAGATGCCACATACATCGTTTTTGACGTGGAAACCACCGGACTATCTGCTGTTTATGATACGATCATTGAACTGGCTGCTGTTCGCATGCACAAAGGCAATGTCGAAGGTTCGTTTGATGAATTTATCGATCCAGGTCATCCATTGTCAAGAACAACAGTTGAGTTGACAGGGATTACCGATGAAATGGTACGAGGATCCAAGTCAGAAGAAGAAGTGCTGCGGTTGTTTCGAGAATTTTCTGAAGGGGCGATTTTAGTTGCCCACAATGCCTCTTTTGATATGGGCTTTTTAAATACCAGTTATCGTAAATATGGAATCCCGGAAGCAGAGAATCCGGTGATCGATACCTTAGAGTTGGCAAGATACCTCTATCCGCAATTCAAACGTTTTGGTTTAGGTGTCTTGTCCAAGAAGTTTGGTGTGAATCTGGAACAACATCACCGAGCCATTTTTGATGCCGAAGCAACCGGCCATTTAGCCTGGATCTTTGTCAAAGAAGCGATGGAAAACCATGACATGTTCTTGCATGAAGACTTGAACCGTCATGTCGGTGGAGAAAACTCATTTAAAGCTGCACGTCCGTTTCATGCCACGATTTTAGCCAAGACACAAGCGGGTCTAAAAAATCTTTTCAAATTGATCTCTATGTCTAATATTACTTATTTTCATGATAAGGTACCACGTATTCCGCGTTCTGAATTGGTAAAATTACGAGAAGGCCTTTTGGTGGGAACCGCTTGTGATAAAGGTGAAGTGTTTGTTGCGATGATGCAAAAAGGGGTCGATGCTGCCCGTGAGTTGGCAAAATTCTATGATTACATCGAAGTCATGCCAAAGGAAGTATACGCCCACTTGATTGAAACTGAATTGGTCAAAAGCGAATCTGATTTGGAAGAAATCATTCGTAATTTGATCCAAATGGGTGAAGATCTAGGAAAAATCGTGGTGGCTACAGGAAATGTCCATTATTTGAATGAAGAAGATGCCATCTATCGGAAAATCTTGATCAATTCAATGGGGGGAGCGAACCCGTTAAACCGTCATAGTTTGCCCGCTGTTCATTTCCGGACAACCGATGAAATGTTGACCGCGTTTCAGTTTTTAGGGCCTGAGGTAGCAAAAGAGATCGTTGTGACGAATCCTAACAAGATCGTTGATCTTTGCGAGAAGGTCATTCCAGTCAAAGACGATCTCTATACGCCAAAAATTCCTGGCTCAGAACAAGAAATCACTGATCTGAGTTACAACCGTGCTAGAGAGTTGTATGGTGACCCATTGCCAGAAATCGTAGAAAAGCGATTAAAGAAAGAACTCGATTCGATTATTGGTAATGGGTTTTCAGTGATTTATCTGATTTCCCAAAAACTTGTGCACAAGAGCAATGAAGATGGCTATCTCGTAGGTTCGCGGGGATCCGTAGGGTCAAGTTTTGTTGCGACTATGACCGGGATCACAGAGGTCAATCCATTGGCCCCGCACTATTATTGTCCAGATTGTCAATATTCCGAATTCTATGAAGATGGGTCTTATGGTTCGGGGTACGATATGCCTGAGAAAAAATGTCCAAAATGTGGGACTCGCTTGAACAAAGATGGTCATGACATTCCTTTTGAGACATTCTTAGGGTTCCACGGAGACAAAGTACCCGATATCGATTTGAATTTTTCTGGAGAATACCAACCAGAAGCGCATAATTATACCAAAGTACTGTTTGGAGAAGACTATGTTTATCGTGCCGGGACCATTGGCACCGTAGCGGATAAAACGGCTTTTGGTTTCGTGAAAGGTTTTGAGCGCGATCATAATCTCCATTACCGGGCAGCCGAAGTTGATCGTTTGGCTAAAGGCGCGACCGGCGTCAAAAGAACGACTGGTCAGCATCCGGGAGGGATCATTGTTATTCCTGATTATATGGACGTCTATGATTTTACACCGATCCAGTATCCAGCAGATGATTTGAACGCTGAATGGAAAACGACCCATTTTGATTTCCACTCGATCCATGACAACATATTGAAACTGGATATTTTAGGGCATGACGATCCGACGGTGATTCGAATGCTGCAAGATTTGTCCGGGATCGATCCTAAAACGATTCCGACGGATGACCCAGAAGTGATGCGTATCTTTGGCGGTACAGATGTTTTAGGTGTCACGGAAGATCAGATTTACTCTAAAACCGGTACGTTAGGTATCCCTGAGTTTGGGACCCGTTTTGTGCGGGGTATGCTTGATCAAACCCATCCGTCGACTTTCGCTGAATTACTGCAAATATCAGGGCTTTCTCATGGTACCGATGTTTGGTTAGGAAATGCTGAAGAACTGATTCGCCGTGGGGATGCCAGCTTGGCAGAAGTAATCGGTTGTCGGGATGATATCATGGTTTACTTGATCCATGCAGGGCTTGATGATGGGATGGCATTCAAAATCATGGAGACCGTGCGTAAAGGACAGTGGAACAAAATACCGGATGACCTCCGAGATACCTATTTGCAAGCGATGCGAGAAAACAATGTACCGGAATGGTATATTGATTCTTGTTCGAAAATCAAATACATGTTCCCGAAAGCCCATGCGGCTGCCTATGTATTGATGGCGCTGCGGGTGGCCTACTTTAAAGTCTATTTCCCGATTCTTTATTATTGTGCTTATTTCTCAGTTCGTGCCGATGATTTTGATTTGATTGCAATGTCCAAAGGGAAAGAAGCCGTGAAAGAACGGATGCAAGAAATCAATGACAAGGGCATGGATGCTTCAACGAAAGAGAAAAATTTGCTTACTGTTTTGGAATTATGTAATGAAATGCTGGAGCGCGGTTATGAATTTGGCATGATCGATCTTTATAAGTCTGATGCTGAAAACTTTGTCATCGATGGCAAAAAATTGATCGCACCACTGCGCGCAGTACCTAGTTTAGGATTAAACGTAGCCAAACAAATCGTCGAAGCCCGCAAAGATGGTCCATTCCTGTCGAAAGAAGACTTAGCCAATCGCGGGAAAGTATCGAAAACATTGATCGAATATATGACGGATAATGGGGTCTTGAAAGACCTGCCTGATGAGAATCAGTTGTCGTTGTTTGATATGTTGTGAGAAATATTTAGAACCAACAAAAAACGTCTATCATGTTTGAGTGTAGTCTTCTTACGCTCATATGATAGACGTTTTTTCTTACTATTGATCAAAACAGCAGCAACAACAATATCGGGATATAAATCATATACAACAAAACAGAGGCCCCCAAAGCAGTGGTGGCAAACTCTTCATCGCCTTGATAATTGCGGACTAAGATCGGAACTGAGTTTTGAACAGGCATCGAAGCTTGGATAACAAAGACTTGCAGCATCAGCTCGGGGATTTTGATCAAGTAGCCTAATCCGAAAACGATCAGTGGGGAAAGAATAAAACGACCAAAAAGAATACCTGCAATATCTTTGTTCAGCTTTAAATTTTTTAGACCGCCGAAATAAACAATGATCCCAATGATGAACATCGATAAGGGTGTTGTTAAATCAGCCAAATAACTACCAAGACTATCAATAAAGTGTGGCAGAGGAATCGCTAGCAACATCCATATCAAACCAATGATAAAGCCAATCAAGGCAGGTGAAAATATTTTTTTGATGACGACTAAAGGATGGAAAGATACCTGCGCTTCTTCGAAATGGGGGCTGTCTTTGGCCAATTCAAAGATACCGATCGTCCAAAACAATGTTGTATTGACGATATAATACAGTAAAACATAAGGGACCGCTTTTTCACCAAAGATAGCCAAATTGATCGGTAATCCAATAAAAATCGTATTCGAGAAAGTAAACATGGAGGAAAAAGCGCCTTGATGCTTTTTCTCAACGTGAAAGATACGCCGCCAAATATGACCAACAAAATAGGTGATCAACATCGAAAGCAAGGGAATGATCATACCAGAAACCAAGGAAAGAAATTCCTCTTTGGTAAAATTTTTGATGATCGTCAAAAACATGTTGGCTGGCAAAGTTAAATTTAATACTAGTTTTGAGAATGTATCTGCTGTTCGATTTGAAAACCATTGTTTATATGAAAGAAAATAACCAATAAACATCAAACTAAAAATCACAAAAATATTGATATATGCATCAAACATCTACTCACCTCTCATTTACTATAACGAATCAATGAAAAACATGCAATCTCCTCTAAAAGAAATACCAAAATTCTCAGATGGATTGCATAAAAAAACCAAATCAGAAAGTGATTTGGTTTTTTTATTATTTACGTTGTTGTTTGCCAGCGTTCCGGCCTGACCCATTTTGTTTCCCATTGTTCAATTTTTTTGCGTTGGTTGGTGCTGTTTTTTCTGGTGTGACATCTTTACGTGGTGTCACGACTGTTTTTGGCGGATTGGCTTTCATTTCCGCTTCTACTTGGGCTTTGATTCTTGGTTTCATGATGACATTTGTAATAAATGTTTGAATACAGCTGAAGACCCCACCGACAACCCAATAGAGTGTCACGCCGGCTGGCGCACTTAAGGACATAAAGACGATCATCAATGGAGAAACGATCAACATCGTTTTCATGGTTTTCTTTTGTTCTTCTGGAATACCAATGGTTGAGATATATCCTTGGACTAGGTAAGAAATCCCGGCAATCGCAACAAAGATGATACTTGGCTCGCCCAATGAAAAACCAAAGAACTCAGAATTTTGAATACCTTGTGTATAACGTGCGGTAAAGTATAAAGCTGAAAAGATCGGCATTTGGATCAGCAATGGCAAACAACCGATACCGCCGAACATACTGACGTTGTTTTCAGAGTAGATTTTTTGCATGTCTGCTTGCGCTTGCATTTGTTCTTCTCGTGTCGTTGCTTTTTTCAAATTGGCTTGGGCAATATCGACTTGCGGTTTCAAAAATTGCATTTTTTCACTTTGGATCATTGTCTTACGTGATTGATTGATACCTAACGGTAAAATAATCACGCGGACAATAATCGTCACAGCAATGATTGCCCAACCATATGACCAATTAAAATTCTCAACCAGCATCGTGATCATGCTGCCAAGTGGTTTCACCAAGAAACGATAGATCACGCCAGTCTCTTTTGGCGTACCATCAGCATTCGTACTTACACAACCAGATAAAGCCAATAAAAGACCAAATAATCCAGATGTAAGGAACCATTTATTCATTTTAGACATTTTTTTCTTCCTCTTCACAATAAATTTAGACAAAAACAACTATACTAAAAAAGACCAACTATTTCAATGTACAAAGAGAAATTCATTGAAAAGTCAATCTTTTTTATCATGAGCGTCAGCTATAAACAACATCGAAATTTTTCCTTGACTGTATGTTGGGATCATCGGTGATCGTGATGTCATTTACTTTACCAGCGGGGGAAGGTGAACCTTTTACCCCTTCAATAAATTGATCGATCACATTCGAGTCGCCGATAGCTTCAATCGTCACGCTGCCGTCTGCCTCATTTTTAACAGTACCAGTGATACCCAGTTGATCAGCCAACATTTTGGTGGTATAGCGAAAACCAACGCCTTGAACACGTCCTTTGACTGTGATTCGTACTTTTTTCATTAGGTAACCTCCTAGAAGTATTCTATTTTCATGATAGCGTTTTTTTTGTAAAAGAACAAGTTTCACTGATTGACTCATGCTATAATGAAGCGAGGTGAAAACCATGAATGAGATTCAGTCAAAAAAGAATACACTGATCAAAGAAACGAAGAAGTTAGCACAAAAAAAATACCGCCAGCAAACCAACCAATATCTTATCGACGGCTGGCATTTGGTCCAAGAAGCAATCAAAGCGAAAGCAGCTATTCAAACAATTTTTGTCACAACACACGGCTATGATGAATTTGGTGCCATTCTTGCACCTTTGGAGGCTGCTGTTTATGTGATCACTGAGGAGATTGCTGCTTATCTGTCAGAGTTGCCCACGCCACAAGGGATTTTTGCAGTAGTAGAGAAAGAAAATCAGATGCCAGATCACTTAAAAGGAAATTGGCTGATTTTAGATAATGTGCAAGACCCAGGAAATGTCGGCACAATGATTCGTACGGCTGATGCAGCTGGATTTACTGGTGTTTTCTTGGGAACAGGGACGGCAGATCTATACAGCGCAAAGGTATTAAGAAGCATGCAAGGCAGCAATTTCCACTTGCCCATCGTTGAAGGAGAAATTTCTGCCTTTATTGAAGCGTTGCGCGCAGAATCAGTCATGATCTATGGCACTGAACTAAATAAAAATGCCCTCCCTTATACCGAAATCAAGCAATATCCGGCAGCCTTCATCCTTGGAAATGAGGGGCAGGGTGTGCAAAAAGGACTATTGGCACTGACTGATCAAAATGTCTACATTCCAATTTATGGGGAAGCAGAATCCCTAAACGTGGCGATTGCCGCAGGTATATTGATGTATCATGCCATTGGTTAGATCATTAAGGAACTGTTAAACTCTGCTGCGATGATTGACGTAACCTAGAAAAACCCCTTCAATGGTGCTATACTTTAACTTGTAACAACCAAGCAGATCAAAAAAGGTGGCAGAAAAGAATCTATGACAGATAAATGGCAAGAAGATAGCGAATATATGTCTTACGTAGCGGACCTGTTAGAAACAGACGCTGTGAAAAAATTAGCCAACTTTGTGCAACATATGAATTCCACTCGTTTGGAACATTCGATCAGCGTTTCATATTATAGTTACAAATTGGCCAAGAAATGGGGCGGTGATGCCCGTGCAACAGCTCGAGCAGGACTTCTTCATGATTTGTTTTATTATGATTGGCGGACAACAAAGTTTGATGAAGGTACACATGCTTACATGCATCCGCGAATTGCAGTAAAAAATGCCGAAAAAATCACTGAATTAAGCGATCTTGAAAAAGACATTATTTTGAAGCATATGTGGGGGGCAACGATTGCACCACCACGATATAAAGAAAGCTATATCGTCACAATGGTGGATAAGTATTGTGCCATCAAAGAAGCTTCTGAACCAATGACTGAAGGGTTGAAAGAAAAATGGGCCCAAAGATTTTGGAAAAGACAGCGTACAATCCATTGATTTGACAAAATAAAAAAGACCAGTTGAACGCATAAACGTTCAACTGGTCTTTTTGCTATGTCAAATATAGTTGCAGCAAAGCAGCCAGGATATAAAAGATAATGATTCCAGATACGACGATGATATGTCGTTTTTTATGCATAAATAAAATCGCGACAAATTCCCGCAGAAAGGCATTTGGCAAGTAGTAAAAAGCAGTGTGGGCACCAATACCATCAGCTTTGACCCCTGCTTGATCTGCATACAAACCAGCACGGAAAATATGGTAATTATTGGAGCTGAAAATCGCTTTATAGCCTTTTGGCTTCAGTGAGTCCATGACTTCTTTTGAAAACTGCATATTCTCAAGGGTAGTGGTAGAATTGGTTTCTACCAAAATTTCACCCTCAGGAATACCTTGTGCGATGGCATATTCTTTCATCGCAATCGCTTCTGGTACTTTTTCATCACTCCCTTGTCCACCAGACATCAGCAATCGGGGAGCTTGTTTTTTGGCTTTGAATTGTAAGTGATAAAAGTCGATTGCTTTGTTGATTCGTTGTGCCAATAAAGGTGATACGGTTGTGCCATTGATCAAACCAGCACCCAAAACGATAATGAAATCTTGATCATATCGTGGATGATTGAATTGATAGATGAGGGACACAGACAAAAAATTCAAGAAAACGATAAATAAATAGAACAAACTCACAGGAGCAATCCCAAAAAGGACACGGACCCACTGTGGAAAAGGGTGGAGGAGAACATCAGAGAATAAATAAATCGTCAAGACAACAGCCAAAATCAATGTCAGAAGATTGGCGATCGAATGGGATTCTCTCCGAAAAACCACCAATGAATTCCAATAAAGGAATACGATCAATGTGACCAATCCGAATAAGAGGACCGCCAAAAAGATAGCCAGCAAGACCGCCAGTAATCCGCCCACAAGTACGTCTTCGGTTCGGAATAAGTTGATGATCAAATAGCCGCCAAAAGATAAAATAAATACATTGAACAATAAACCATTGATCAAGCGATGTTTGTTCCGGCGATAGGCGTACAAGAAAAGACTCCCCAGCGCGACAGGAAAGAGAATAAAAAAACTACCGGTTCGCATTTCTGCAATCGCCAAATAGACCAATAAAGCGAAAATCGTCCAACACGTTTCAAAGAAAAATATATCGGGATCATCTTTTTGTTTGCGGTATTTTTGGACCACAAACACACCCAAAAAATAAATAATGCCAAAAATCAGCAATGGTGTAAAAGCCATATGATTCACTCCTTCAACAATACCTTTAGTATACCAAATTTCTTGGAAAATACTGTAGTATGAGGTCAAAGTTGCTGAAATTCTTTGTATTCGCTAAAATAAAGAAAAGAAGGAGGATGGATCATGGAATTAGGTGAAGTCATTCGCGTAGATGTGCCAGCATTTTATGTGGTCGGAAAAGAAGGAAAAGGGTTAGCTGAAAATGGTGGTTCGTGGGTACCAGCATTGTGGGAACTTGCTACGAAGGATTTTCAAGAAATCGACTATTTAGTCAGTGATCAAGAAGCCAAAGATTTGGAATTTTGGGGGCTGATGAGTGATGGTGAAAAATGGTTAGAGCCGTGGCAAGAAACCGGTCGCTATTTAGCCGGTGTCAAAGTATTGACAGAAAACTTCCCACCAGTTGGCTGGGTACGCTGGGAAATGCCGGCTATGTCCTATTTGGCAATCAAAACCGATGAGAGAAATTTAAGTATGATGACAGAAAAAATGCTTTCAGAAGTTTTGCCTGAAAACAATGTTCGATTAGCTGCCGCAATTCAAGAAAGATATCTTCCGCATTTCAAAGATGGTGAGGTTGAGTTGTACTTTCCAATAGAACCGCTAGAAACCCCAGAATTGTAAAAAATCGTGTGCAAATTAAAAAACATCTTCCAGCGGCTGCAAACGTCAGCCAAGGAAGATGTTTTTTTTTTAGAATAAATTGGAAAAGAAAGAAGTTACCCCGCGCCAAGTACGAACAAAAATATTGGCTTTTTCAACGGCAGCTGTTGTCATTAATGGACTGGAAGCCGTTTTGCCATCATCGACATAACCAAGTGTGTCGGCAGGAATCGATGCTGTGACTGTGCCAATTTCAGTATCTTTACTGATTGGTGCTTGCAACGCAGAATCGACCAACTGATCATTATAGTCAATTGTTGTGGTATAGGCTGTGGCATCCATGTCTTTACGGACCCATAATGTTAAGCTATCTTTGATTGCAACTGGCACAGTCAACTCTTTTCCATCTTTGACCGTGACTGTTTTGGTATCTGATAGTTCAGCATTGGCCGGCAAGATTTCCACTTGTTCCCAAGCATCGAAAGAATAATCCATCAGTTTGCCAGTTTCAATGAAGCGGACACTTGGGTTTTCTGCATGACCATTGACATTTAATACGACTGTGATGATTCGTTGACCGTCTTTGACAGCTGTGCCGACAAAACAAGCACCGGCCAAATCAGTTGTACCAGTTTTCAAGCCATCGACACCATCTTTGGCATTGGTAAAACCTGGTAACATCCAATTCCAGTTGACCATTTCCACAGGAGAATACGAGCCTTCGCCAAAGGTTTGCGTTGTTGTGCTGGTGATCTCTAAGACATCTGGAAAATCTTGCAGCAAATGACGTGCAACAATGGCAACATCTTTGGCAGACAATTCATTTTCATCTGTTGAAGTGGATCCAGGGTAAATGTTGTCCCCTAAGTAAGAATTATTTAAACCTGATGCATTGACCAGCTTGGCGTCATCAATCCCCCAAGAACTGACTTTTTCTTTCATCAAATCAACAAAATCACTTTCAGAGCCAGCAATTTTTTCTGCAAGTGCGACAATTGCTGCATTGGCTGATTGAATATAACTGGCATCATACAAATCTTTCACTGTATACGTGACATCTTGGTGCAATGGGACATTGGATAGATCAGGTGTCACACTCAAATCAGCCGCATATTGTGAGATCTCCACGGTATCATCCCATGCAAGGTTGCCTTGTTCTACTTGTTCTGCAACGAGATATAAGCCGATGATTTTGGTGATCGATGCGATACCCATCGTTGTTTCGCCATCTTGGTCATATAAGATTTTTCCGGTATCAAAATCTAATGAAAAAGCAGCTTTGGCATCAATAGAGAAATTTTGTATTTCTTCTGTACTTATCGCAGATTCATCTGCATGAGAAACAAGGGGAAATCCGATTGCAACAAACAGCATCGTGCAGGCCGCAACTAGCGAATACCCAAATTTGGTCATTTTTGACATAATATAGTCTAGCTCCTTTAGTCGGTCTCTAAAAAAAAAGTTTATCAAAGAGTAGCCATGGTTGCAATACTATCGAAACAAACTTAGAAAGAATATTGTAAATAACTGTTCAATGCGCCGAAGTAAAACACTGATTAGTGATTCTTAGCTACTCAATTAGACTAAACAGCCAAGCTTAACTGAAACTTAAAACAAAAAAAAGCCTTTCGTTAAGAAAGGCTTGAGTAGCGCTCTTGATAGGTAAAACATCCATCAGCGGTTTTTATACTGTCTTCGATTGTCTTCATTTTGGATTCTGACGGGAACTTTCACTTGTTTGGCTTCTTGCGCCATCAATAAACGCGCCATCATAAATGTGCCTGCTAACAAAACAGCTAAAGCAAAAATGGAGAAGAGTGAAATAAATGTGGCTAACATAGCAATCCCTTCTTTCTGTTTTTTAGTAATGTGGAAGGTAGGAGTCGAACCTACACCTTAAATTCTGAACGATCAATTATCACTCAACGGAACACCTTGTTCAACCACTTGATATATATATCATAACATGAACCCACTGTGAAAGCTGGGAAAAAGTCTGATAATTAACAGAAGAAATTGTGAAGAAAAAATGAATTGATCAATCACACTTCTTAAGAGAATAGTGGGTATCTTCCGCTTCATCGTATAAAGTGATGACAGCACCCTTTTGTTCAAAAATCAGATGATACCCAAATGAGTCGAGTAAAACAAGCCGCATTGGTGAGAGCTCAACGATGGTAGTTGGAACAACTTTTTCTTCTATTGAAAGAGTATAATCCGCACCTATTTCTACGATAATTGGTTCTTTCATCTTGGAAGTAAATTGCCATTTACCAATAAAGTTTTGCCGAATCTCCTGTTTTTGCTTTTCTTTTTTTAGTAAAATGGAGCTGACAAACCCAGTCGCCAATGATAAGCCAATCAATAACGATTTCTTTTTCACGCATTCACGTCCCATCTAAAGCCACTTCAATGATTTATCCGCAAAAACTTGCCTACGAAGTGGTAAAATTATTGAAACTAGTATACCATGAGAAGGTAAAAAAACATGGTACTTTAGTTTGAACTTTAGAAGTTTTTAGAAAACTATGCTATGATTCAAAAGAATAGGTGATAAAATGAACTATCCGAATGTTGTCATGGGTACTTTTGTTGCAAGAGACAATCGGTTTGTTGCGCGTTGTCGTTTAGTTACTGGTGAAGAGGTTGTCGTCCATGTCAAAAATACAGGGCGGGGCAAAGAAGTCTTGATCGAAGGTGTGTCGGTGATTTTGCAGTATTGGGACAATCCTAAGAGAAAGACGAAGTATGATTTGATTGCTGTGAAAAAGCAAGAACAATGGATCAATATCGATAGTCAAATACCCAATCGCTTGGCCTACGAAGGCATGTTGGATGGCCGTATCCAATTGCCTCACCTACAAGGCACCATTGTTTTGCTGCGGCGAGAAGTGAAGTATGGGCAGTCAAAATTTGATTTTTATTTCGAGACCGATCAAGGTGAAACTGGCTTTGTCGAAGTCAAAGGGATGACATTAGAAAATGAGCGGGTCGGTGCCTTTCCAGATGCCCCCACTATTAGAGGATTGAAACATGTCAATGAGTTGATCCAAGCCAAAAAAATTGGCTACTATGCAGCAGTCTTATTTATGATTCAATTTGAAAATGTGGACGTAGCGACGATCCATCGGCAGATGCAGCCTGCATTGGCAGATGCAATAAAAGAGGCGCAATCCGTCGGGGTAGAAGTTATTGCCTACAATTGTCAAGTCAATCAAGGAGAGATCCAGCTTCTCTCTGAAGTACCGTTTGATTTAAATGCACCATTTAATGATCCAAATAATGAAAAAAGAAAGTAGGGTTCATATGATACATTTAGGAATTATCGGCACCAATTGGATAACTGATCAATTTGTTGAAGCTGCCCATTTGACAAACCGTTATCGCCTGCGGGCAGTTTATTCAAGGACATTGGCAAAGGCAGAAACTTTTGGCAAAAAATATGGTGACCCCCTTTACGAAACGGACTTGCAGAAATTCTTTGGACTAGAGGAAATCGATGCAGTCTATATAGCATCACCAAATAGTTTGCACTTTGAACAAGCCAAACAAGCCATTCTTGCTGGTAAACACGTGATTGTTGAAAAACCAGCTTTCTCGACACCCAAAGAAATGTCAGAAATCATTTCATTAGCAAATCAACAACAAGTGCTGTTTTTTGAAGCAGCCAGAAATATTCACGAGAAAAGTTTTCGCACGATAGCTGACTTTTTGCCAACCAAAGGAAACATCATTGGCGCAAATTTCTCGTATATGAAATATTCGTCTCGTTATGATGCTGTATTGGCTGGAGAAGAGCCGAATATTTTTTCTCCCCATTTTTCTGGCGGGGCATTGGCTGATTTGGGTGTGTATACTATATACGCTACATTGGCTTGGTTTGGCAAACCAGAAGGGATCCATTATTTTGCCCGCAAGTTGACCACCGGTGTCGATGGCATTGGAAGTGCCATTTTGCGCTATCCAGACTTTGATGTCACGATTCAAACAGGTAAAATCGCTGATTCCAATTTGCGTTCCGAAATCTATTTTGAGAAGGGAACCTTGGATTTAAATGCGGTGAATGCGATTGAGGAAGCAACTTTCTATGGTCGATCAGAAGCAGACACCTACAAATTAGAGGTAACAGCACAAGCAAATCCGATGGTGGAAGAAGCCAATGATTTTGCAGATGTGATTGAAAATAGTACAGATCCTCTGCAAGGACAACGGTATGAAGAGTGGGTCGAACTGGCCCGCAGCGTAAATGAAACAATCTATCTAATGAGAAAACAAGCAGACATCAATTTCGATGCAGACCAAGAGTAGGAATGGAAAAAATGACAGAATTTATATGTACGACATGGCCAGAAACATGGCAGAAATTATGGCATGAAGCTGGTTTTAGCACCCCTTCATTGATCCAAGAAAAAGTTTACGATCCTTTAAAGGAAGGGCGATCCGTCATTGGTGTTTCTCCAACAGGTTCCGGCAAAACATTGGCGTATCTTTTGCCACTGTTAGGCAAAGTAAACCCAGGCGCAGGCAATCAATTATTGATTTTGACCTCTTCGCAAGAACTCGCGATGCAAGTAACGGAAGTCGCCCGCACGTGGGGCCAAGCAATCGATTTGATGGTCCAGCCTTTGATTGGCGGTGCCAATACCAAACGTCAAGTGGAGAAATTAAAGGCAAAACCAGAAGTTTTGGTGGGAACCCCTGGTCGAGTCTTAGAATTGATCAAAGCCAAAAAAATCAAAAGTCAGCAAATCAACACTTTGGTTTTAGATGAAGTCGATCAGTTGTTAAAAGAAGGACAATTGGGTTTAGCAGCTAAAATCAATCAAACACTGACGAAGCAAGCACAACGCTGCTTCTTTTCAGCAACAGCTAATGAAGTCATCAATGAAATTCAGCCATTGTTGGATACGACACCATTGATCATCGATGTGACGGCCGAGGACCAAAGCAAGGGTGAGATCCACCACTATTATTTAGACTATCCGCAACGTAGAATCGTTGATGCGCTTAGACGGATGGCTCATTTGCCAGATTTTCAAGGATTGGTTTTCTTTAATGAGTTAAGTGCGATGGGGAATGCAGAAGAAAAACTCTTGTACCATGGGTTACCAGTGGCCACATTGGCTTCTGACCAAAATAAACTGGCCCGTCGCGGTGCATTAGAAAGTTTTAGACAAGGAAAAGTGCGTCAGTTGTTGACTACAGATGTTGCTGCGCGAGGATTAGACATTCATGGCTTGCCTTATGTGATCAATACAGATGTTCCTTTAGATAAAGAGTCGTATCTGCATCGTGCCGGTCGTGTTGGACGCATGGGCAAAGAAGGAACGGTAGTAACGATCGTTCAAGACCATTCATTGAAAGAGTTGAAAAAAATTGCGAAGCAACTAGATATAACGTTGGAAGAGATATATCTCCATGGTAGGGCATTACACACTGAAGCGCCAGTGGTGATCCCAGAACCCGTGAAACACGTGAAATCTAAAAGTGTGCAGAAAACTTCCGTGAAAACGTCTGAAAATTTACACACTCCTGCAAAAAAAATCAAAAAGAAACAAAAAAACCGAAAAGACAAAGGGAAAAGACGCCATTGAGCGTCTTTTTGTGTTACCATTAAAGGTGGAAAAATAGTGTGTAAGATGAGGAGGCTTTACATTGAACTCTCGAAAAGAAGAGATTTTTCAAACGATTGAACTGCATAAACAAGGATTGACTGCTGTCGATGTAGCCAAAATCTTGCAAATCGATCGTAGCAACGCAAGCCGTTATCTCAGTGAATTATATAAAGAAAGCAAAATTGGCAAGCGACCAGGGCGACCTGTAGTTTATGAGCCATTAGAAGAAACTGTTCATGTCGATATTTCGTCTGAAGTAAGTTTTGAAAGTTTAGTTGGGGTTCAGGCTTCGTTAAAAGTCAGTATCCAACAGGCCAAAGCAGCTATATTATATCCGCCTAGAGGTTTGCATACCATTATTTTTGGGGAAACGGGAACCGGCAAATCAATGTTTGCGGAATGCATGTATCATTTTGCAGTTGAATCAAAAATGCTGAAAAAAGATGCACCCTTTGTTTCTTTTAATTGTGCAGACTATGCCCAAAATCCGCAACTGTTGTTTGGTCATATTTTTGGAATCAAAAAAGGTGCCTATACGGGTGCATCAGAAGATAGTCCGGGCTTGATGGCCAAAGCCGATGGCGGTATTTTATTCCTAGATGAGATTCATCGCCTGCCGCCGGAAGGACAGGAAATGCTCTTTACGTTTATTGATAAAGGTGTCTATCGCCCATTAGGTGAAAGCAATCAAGTTTATGAGGCTGCGGTACAAATCATTGGTGCCACCACGGAATCTTCAACCAATTTTTTGACGACATTCAATCGTCGGATCCCAATGGCGATCACGCTACCTAATGTTGAAAGTCGTTCACTTGATGAACGGTACGAAATCATTTCCTTATTTATCAAGCAAGAAGCCACCCGCTTGAATCAGCGGATCGACGTGGAGCGAGATGCGATTTTGGCCTTTATGCTCTATGATGCTGAAGGCAATATTGGACAAATCAAGCGAGACCTAAAATTAGTTTGTGCCAAAGCTTTTCTTCATTATCGAACCTATGGCAAAAAGAATTTGCTGATCCGTAAAGAAGACTGCTCCTTGCAAGTCCAAAAAGGCCTGCTGAAAATCAAAGAAATATCCGAAAGGTTGGATTACTTTCTAGATGGCAAAGGCGATTTCATGCGCTTTGAGCCTGGTGATCAAGATATTGTCTGGTCTCATGATCCACAACGAAATATGCAAGTATACAATGAGATTGAAGAAAAAGTCAGTTCTTTGATTGAAACAGGGGTAGAGAATGTTGATTTGGAAAATCTGATTTCCAAAGATGTCGATGCCTATTTTGAAAAATATGTTGAAGAATTGATTCAACATCCTGTTCATAAAGAATTGATTCCAGAAGATATTTGGCGCTTATCTAATCGCTTATACGATATTGCAGAGCAGGAACTGTCTAGAACGTACAATGAAAAAGCGCGTTTTGCTTTTGCGCTCCATGTGCAAAGCACGCTAGAACGCGTGAAAGATGGACATATGATCGTTCATCCAGATTTGAATACAGTGCGCAAGAACCTCAAATCAGAATTTCAAGTGGCAATGGACCTGTCGACAATCATTGAAGAGGAACAGGAAGTGGAGATCCCCTTTGATGAGATTGGGTTTATTAGTATGTTCTTAGCAATTCAAGTCAAACAATCTGCCGATCTGCCTTTAGAAAAAATTGAAATCATCGTACTGATGCATGGAACGGCCACTGCCAGCAGCATGTTGGCTGCCGCACAGGAACTTTTAGGAACAAAGAGCGGTAAAGCCATGAACATGTCACTTGATATGTCAGTAGGACATATGTATGATGAATTGCTGACCTTCGTAGCAGACAACAAAGATAGGCTGAGTAACGGATTATTATTATTGACCGATATGGGGTCGCTTAATTCTTTTGCAAATTTGATCTTTGAAGAAACAGGTATCCGAACCAAAGCAATTTCGATGACGAGTACCATGATCGTTCTAGAAGCATTGCGTATGGCCGATGGTGGACGCAGTTTAGAAGATATCTATCAAAATATTCAACGTTCATTTGAAACGATTGTCCAAGAGCAATTCCGAACCGTTCATGAGGCAAAAGGAAACAAAAAAGCTGTGATCGTCACTTGTTTTACTGGCGAAGGTGTGGCTGCAAAACTTTATCAGAGAATTTTTCCAGTCGTAGACCAAGCACAAGTCGAAATCATTCAAATGCAGTTTATTGAAAAAGAAACATTTAAAAAACATATCGATGGTTTGTTAGAGGAGTATGAAATCAAAGCCATTGCTGGAACGGTTGAAATCGATTATCAAAATATTCCTTTCTTTTCTGCATATGATGTATTTGATGATGATCGACTAAATGTTTTGAAAAGAATTGTTTCAGATGAAGTACCAATCGAAAAAATCGTCCGGTCATTAGAAAACACCTTGACCCATGTGGGGTCTGTTTATCATTTGATCGAAAGTTTGCAAAAAATCGTACATCAGATCCAAAATCAGCTGCATGTCATCGTTGAACCGACAGTCGATGCTGGGTTGGTCATCCATTTGGCTTTCTTGGTAGAAAGTTTATTGAAAAAAGAACCTGGCAGACAGTTCAAAGATTTGGCGACATTCCAAAAACGCTACCGCATTGAAAATGATGTCTTGCGGACCCACTTATTACAGATAGAAAAAAATTACCAAATCAAAATATCAGAAGATGAAATTGCGTATTTGACCCAAATGTTTCTGGAAAATGAAATCAAAAATTATCATGAATCCGCACACAATATTAGTGTGTAATGAGAATTCGGTGAGTGTGTAAAAATAAAATTGGTTCAGACCTTTGATAAAACAAGGTTTGCGCCGATTTTTTTTTGGCACGTTTTTTGCTTTATAGTTAAGTGTAACGATCAAACAGAAAGGAGCGAATACACAATGGCTAAGAAAACGATTATGCTTGTTTGTTCAGCAGGAATGAGTACGAGTTTATTGGTAACAAAAATGCAAAAAGCAGCAGAAGCAAAAGGAATCGACGCGGATATCTTCGCTGTCTCAGCTTCAGAAGCAGATCAACATTTAGAATCAAAACCAGTGGATGTGTTGTTGCTAGGACCGCAAGTTCGATTTATGAAAGCACAATTTGAACAAAAATTAGCACCTAAAGGTATTCCTTTAGAAGTCATCAACATGGCAGATTATGGCATGATGAATGGCGAAAAAGTTTTGGCACAAGCTGAAAACTTAATGAAATAAATAAATGTATGGAAGTGTAAGGAGGATTTTTTAAGATGGATGAGCAAAATTTGGAAGCCATTATGGGATTGATCATGTATGGGGGGAATGCCAAAAGTGATGCAATGGAAGCAATCGCTGCAGCAAAAGAAGGCAACTTTGAGTTAGCAGATGCAAAAATCAAAGATGCAGAAGCATCATTGGTCGAAGCACATCACTCACAAACAGGATTGTTGACACAAGAAGCGCAAGGCAATCATATGACAGTCACTTTATTAACAGTGCATTCTCAAGACCACTTAATGACATCGATCGCATTTACCGATTTAGCGAAAGAAATCATTGATGTCTATCGACGTCTAAATAACGAATAATCTTTGAACGGATAGAAGTAGTTATTGTCGATGAATCAAAAAATCTTCTTTGACGAATAGGACTTATAGGAGGAAATAAAATGGATGGATTAACAAGTTGGATGGAGAAGTATATTCTCCCTGTAGCCGCAAAAATCGGCGCACAGAAGCACTTAGTTGCTTTACGTGATGCTTTTATCGGTACAATGCCTGCAACAATGGCAGGTTCTATTGCTGTAATGATCAATGCAATTATTCGTGATTTACCACCACAATTTTGGCCAAGTTATGATGCAAGTACGATTCCAGTTATTCGTGAAATTATTAGTATTAATGGGTTTGTTTGGAATGGTACATTGGCAGTTGCCGGTTTAGTCTTTGCCTTTTCTTGGGGGTATAATTTAGCACGCGCTTACCGTGTCAATGATCTCGCAGGTGGGATCGTCGGGGTAGCTACTTTGATCCAAGGGATTGCTTTTTCATACAGCACGTCAGTTGCTACGACTGTACCAGCTGCATTGATGGATGAAATCAATGCCGGTTCAGCGAATACAGGTTGGACGGCAACAGCTGATGCGATCACAGCCGGTGGTTGGGGTTGGCTTAATCTGAATCATTTAAATGGTAATGCTTATTTTACAGTTATGATCATGGGTGCAATCTCAGTTATTATTTTCTGTAAATTGATGTTAGCGGATATCACGATCAAAATGCCGGATTCAGTTCCGCCAGCTGTATCGAAAGCATTCGCTGCAATCTTGCCAGCAACGATTGCATTGTATGTGATTGCAATCATCAACTTTATCGTTGGCAAATTGACAGATGGACAGCTGATTATCGATCTTGTACAAAAATATATTGCAGAACCATTCTTGGGATTGTCTCAAGGTTTAGGTGCTGTCTTGATTGTTACGATCTTTGTTCAAATCTTCTGGTTCTTTGGTATTCATGGACCAAACGTTTTGGCACCAGTTTTAGAAGGTATTTGGGGTCAAGCACAATTGATCAATATCGATATCTTCCAAAAAGGATATGAAGGACAAACAGGGACAAGCGCTGTACTAGCAGCAATCGAAGATGGCAAAGCGTATATGTGGGTTCGCGGTTCCTTTGATGCTTTTGCATGGTTCGGCGGTTCTGGAGGAACGATCGTATTACTGATCGCTATCCTGATTTTCTCAAAACGTGCAGATTATCTGACAGTTGCAAAACTGTCGATTGGACCTGGTATCTTCAATATTAATGAACCAGTCATGTTTGGATTGCCAATCGTATTGAATGCGATCATGTTTATTCCATTCATTATTGCACCACTTGTTGCAACATCAATTGGTTGGTTAGCAACATACTTTGGCTTAGTCGCACCAGTTTCGCAACAAGTAACTTGGGTTGTACCACCAATGCTGCTATCATTCTTAGCAACTGGGGCTGACTGGCGTGCACCAATCGTTACATTAGTCTGTATGGTGGTGACATTCTTTATCTGGGCACCATTTGTTATCTCAGCAAACAAAATTGATCCAAAATTAGGCGAATAGCCCTTTAAAAACCGGAGGAACTGCTATCGCTTCAGTGTGAAGTCAGCAGTTCCTTTATTATTTATCATTAAATTTAGGAGGAGTAAGATATGATTTCAATTGCAAGTGCTATGCAACAAGATGCAATCAAAGAATTATTAGAAGGATATAATGAGGATGGGTTATCATATTCATTTAAAGAAAAACAAGGCATCAAATTGATATTTACAACGACAGGAGAAGATACTGAAGCTGCTGCCAAAAAAGCAAAAGAATTAATCAAAGCACAACCATGGGGTTCCGTATTGTATTTTCAAGCGGCAGCTGTATAGATCACACTGTTTCTGATGATCAAAGAAAGATAGGATGATTGAACATGTTAAAAAACGGCTTGTTTTTATGTAGTATTGGGTTACTGGTGATTTTGTATAGCATGAATCCAAGTAATTTGCAGTTAGATATTTTCAGCTTCACTACTGGAGTCGCTTTAATCGTTGCTGGGAGTGTTTTATTTATGAAAGGGAAGAAAAAAGCTGAACAGTCAGATAGGGGGCAGTCAGAATGAAGGTAGAAAAAACATTATCGATTCCTGCTAAAGCATTTTATGATCAAGTCATCAATTCTGTGATTTTTGATATTCGCAAAGCAACTGGGAAAACACTATCACCCAAACAACTAGAGGGTTATGAGTATGTAAAAGAATTCTCCTCTTCCAGCCGTGCCAAGATCACGATTAGTGAAGTCATTGAAAATCATGTCTATCAATTCAAAACTGAAACAACAAAAAATGAATTTGTTGTACGTTATGAAATTCAGCCACTTGATGAGAAAACAAGCAAAATCATTTATACGGAATCAATGAAATCTTTTGGTATTTTACAACAAATGAATGACATGGTACTGGGAACGATTTTAGGGTATTTCAAACGTAAACAGTTCAAAAAAATGTTACTTATGATGGAAGAAGCATACTAAAGGGGTCTTAAGACGCCTTTTTTGCTTTAAAAGGAGAGATATAGATGAATGATGTGAAAAAAATGACAACTTTTGGCGATCAAGATGTATTGGATTTGGTTGCATATGCTTTCCAATGGGCGTTGAGTGAAAAAAATATTGATCGCTATCAAAGGCTTGCGGCGCATTCATGGAACTATGGATCTTATGATGACGATGGACGTTTGGCAAGCCAAGTCATGGCCACTTTATTCAATGTGAACTTACATGGTACTGCCTATCCAATGGCCGGAATCGGTTTTGTGGCTTCTTATCCGGAATACCGTGGACAAGGAAGGATCGACCGAATCATGAAACAAGTGATAAAGGATTGTTATGATCAAAACATTCCTCTATCTTATTTGGCACCATTCTCGTTTCCTTTTTATCGCAGATACGGTTACGAATATACTTTTGAACGCAGCGTTTATGATATCAAATCAATCGATTGGCCAGACAGTCCTAAAACGGCAGGATCAATCAAACGTTTAACTTGGGAACAAGCTAAACCGATCATTCATCACATCTATCATCAGCAAGCAAAAAATCATAGAGGCGCCCTTATACGGGACGCTTGGTGGGAAGACATCAAGTTTACATTGCGTAAAACATTTACCTTTGCTATCTATTATAATGCGACTGGTGTACCGGAAGGCTATTTGATTTATTCGATTGACCAGGGCACATTTCTGATCGAAGAATGGGGGTACGTCAGTGGCGAGGCGTTTCACGGACTCAATCGATTGATTGTGTCGCATCGTGACTCAGTCGCTAAGATCCATTATCAAGTAGGAGATGATAGCAGACATTTACAAGCGTTTGCCAAAAAACCAATGCCTGCAATCAGTTCAAGGCCCGATATGATGACTAGGATCATCGATTTAGAACTATTTTTAAAGACTTATCCATTCACAAATAAAGAAGGTAAGATTGCGATTCAAATTGACAATGATGAATATGCGCCATGGAACAATGGTGTATATGAACTATCTTTTGAAGATCAAAGACCTTGCATCAAGCGGGTAACAAAAACGGAACTTCCTTGTTTGAAGACCTCAATACAGCGCATTGGACAATTGCTTTTTGGTGTTCAGGATATCAAAGCGTTGCTGTTTTTTGGAGAAGTTATAGCAGATGAAGCAGTTGTTGGCTTTTTTGATACCAATCTACCTAAAGGAAAACCAGTTTTAGAAGATTATTTCTGAGGAAAAAATAAGGGACTGTGACATAAGTCCTTAAGAAAAGAAGGCTCTACAATAGTTAGTGTTGGTGGGAAATCTTAGGGTTTCCCGTCAATACTATTTTTTATCAAAAAGGATAAAAAAAGAGATATCCAAAAAGATACATCAGAAATATTATATTTGATACAATTTTTATATATTCCAAACCTTTTTTTGAGTATTTAAATTCTGAATATTGTAAGTATATATAGTTAAAAATCATAAAAATATTTAAAGATGAGAGGTTTATAAAAGTTATCTATTTAAATAGGGAGGCCTTGGAAGGGGGATTCAATACATTTTTTTATAGATATCATATTTTTTCCAAAAATAAATTCAAGCTTATTTTTTAATTCCTTTTCATTATAAACTGATGTTAAAACACCTTCATTTTTACTAACATTTAAATATTTCCATATTCCTAGACTATTCAGGTTGTTATTTACAGAAACATTGTTAAGATTTATATCTTTGCTAATTAGAATTTTATATTTAATACCACGAGATAAAATATTTGCGATTTCTTTTTCACGTTCTGAAAGTTTTTTTATCATTTTATCATCTCCTGTTTTTTGTATTCATAGTAATTATACCATTTATTGCAAACGCTTTCTATTTTGTGTGGAATGAAGTTGAATGATAAGAAATAAAATAGTGATTATTACAGATTAGTAAATAAGTGATATCAATCCCATAATCCATAGGAGTAAAAGTTCACTGCAGATAAGGAAATACTAATTAACTCTTTTAATTTAATTCATAGCTTATTTTGGTAATACATAGTTTAGTCAATTTGAGTTTTTAAAAAATATTATGCAAATCAACATTTATATAGATGATCGACAACTAAAGATTTTTTTGATGTGATCCAGTGAAATGAGGAGACGGATTTCTTTGTTACAGGTAATAATATTGAGATACTTCCAAAATTAATAAATAAACGAGATGGAATAAAAGCACCACGGATTATTCCTATTGGAGATAATAGTAATGACTTGCCGATATATAAAGTTGCAGCCATAAAAATTGCAAGTCAATTAGCTATAGATGAAGTAAAAATCTTTAAGTTAGTAGTTGTTTAGCTTGAAATTCTACAAACCGAGTATATTTATCAAAATACAATAAAAAAATTTTCCTAGTAGAACAAATAAAAAAATCCCTTGATCTACAAGGGAAAATACGGTGATTCAACGTTCCCTGCCGGAATCGAACCAGCAACTAATCCTTAGGAGGGACTTGTTATATCCATTTAACTAAGGGAACACAATAGGTCTATTTTACCTGTAAATGATCATTCTCGCAAGATGAGAACGAGAGAAAAAGTAAGAATCATGCATGCTTAGATTTGAGACCTATAATATTGCTGGTCTAATTAGGATGATACCACCACCCAAAAGAGAATCATTCATGGACGAAAGAAACTATTGGCAACATGCAATCGTTTTACTTTATTGGACAAATCAAGCGTGGTACACTTGGTTTGTATACGATAAAGTAGGAGGTAATGTGGAATGGTAAAAATTGCGAAATCTTTTTTGTCACAAGTTACAGCTGAAGGGCTCAACGGACCATTTGTCACCATTATGCTTAATACGCATGTCGGACACCAAAATGTGGAGAAGGACCAAATCAAGTTCAAAAATTTTGCTAAAGAAGCAAAGAGACGTTTTGAAAAGAAATATCCAGAACATGACTGGGCACCATTCCAAAGTAAAATTGATGGCATATTAGCTGATCAATCTTTTTGGCGTAGTAGTACTACTAGTGCCGCTGTGATTTTAACAGCAGAAGAAGTACTGATCCACCGCTTAAGTATTCGTGTTGATGACCAATACTATGTCGGTGAAACACCATATTTGCTTGCGATCATCAAGAATGCTCAATTCAACGATCCATTTTATGTATTGGCTTTAAACCGTGATTCAATGAAACTATATCAAGTTGAAAATAAAGTTGTTTCAGAAGTTGAATTACCAGAAGAGGCACCGACCACCATGGAAAAAGCGCTGGGAGAAGAAATCACTGGTGGTGGAGATTTCAATTATAGTGCCCAAGGTGGTGCGAATACTGGAGGCGAAGGTGTCGCTTACCACGGGTTTAGTGCCAAAGATGAAGAATTAGAGATCGATCATGTCAACTATTATCAAGCAGTGGATGCATTCTTCCGAAATGATTTTTCGAATGATGAGAACTTGACGCTGTATCTATTTGCGTTACCTGAAAATCAAACCTTATTTAAAAAGAATGCAAAAACGAGTTTCTTCCAGGCGACACCGAATATTGCGACTTCACCGGCGCCGTTGTCATTGAAAGATATTCAAGCATGTGTCAATAAACTTGTGGAAGATTTGACGCAGCAACAAATATCTACCTATGATAAACTACTGGACCGTAAATTTATTGATCAATTGGTGGATATTGTTCCAGCTGCAAAAGCAGGACGTATCGCACAACTCTTTATTGCCACCTCTAATCTGGTTGATGGTTTTGGTGAAGACCCTGATACGGAGTACGACCGCAGACAAGTGCTGAATACATTGGCCAAAGACGTGGTTGATAACGGTGGTGAAGTAGCGATCTTGGAACAAAAAGACGCACCCGGTGAGAAAAGTTTAACGGCGATATTACGCTACTAGGACCACTGAGGGACACGATTGACGATTAAAAGAAGGCTGAACGCGATAATTATTGGCGTTCAGCCTTTGTGATATCAATAAAATAAATGCGTTTTCATTTTTTTGGATTTTCTATTAGTCAAGCCGTTGGTTGTGTGCTATAATACATATTGTAGTATTTGTTACGGTAAATTATGGTAGCTTGTTTCATCTTAAACATCTTCCACATTTTCACCTTATACAAGTAATTGCAAAATATGTGTATATACACAAGGAGGATTTTTATTATGGAAACAGGTACAGTGAAATGGTTTAACTCAGACAAAGGCTTCGGATTTATCACAGCAGAAAACGGCAACGATGTATTCGTTCACTTTTCAGCTATCCAAGGCGAAGGCTTCAAAACTTTAGAAGAAGGCCAAGCAGTTACTTTCGATATCGAAGACGGACAACGCGGACCTCAAGCTACTAACGTAAACAAAGCTTAATCAAATTGTCGATCATAGAGCAGCTTAGCTGCTCTTTTTTTGTGCGCTTATTTAATTTGTTGATTTTATTTTGGCTTGATATAATGATAAAAAAAGGGGGGCTTTTTATGGGCTTGAATGAATTTATTTTAGGTTTAGCAAATTTGGAAAAAATTCAACGGGCACCAGGTTTTTTCAAATTTACGGAGCATAGTGTTGCGGCACATTCATTTCGTGTCACAATGATTGCCCAAACACTGGCGGATATCGAAGAACGCGCAGGGAATACGGTCAATTGGCAGATTCTTTACGAAAAAGCATTGAATCATGATTACACCGAGCGTTTTATTGGAGATATCAAAACACCGGTGAAATATGCCAACAAAGAATTACGGGCGATGTTATCGACGGTTGAAGAGAAAATGACGGATGTTTTTATAGAAGAAGAAATTCCGCAAGATCTACAGTCGATTTACCGTCGTCGTTTGGCAGATGGCAAAGATGATACATTAGAAGGCCAACTTTTAGCGATCGCCGATAAAATCGATTTACTATACGAATCATTCGAAGAAATCACCAAAAGCAACCCAGACAAAGTATTCAAAGAAATGTTTCGTGAAGCGGTAATGACGGTTAAAAATTATCGTCATCGACCATCCGTGTCGTACTTTTTTGAAGCAGTCTTTCCTGAGTTACTGAATGCAGATTTTTATGGTAAAACCGCCTTCTTAGATGAAATTGCCACATTGATCGAGAAATAAAAAGCACTTGTCAACCAGACAGCAGAAGCAGTGGTTGGCAAATGCTTTTTATTTATAATAAAGACTCGGCACCATCGATATAGACTTCTGTGCCTGAGATATTTGCTGCAGCTTCTGAGGATAAGAAGAGGACAAGATTGGCTACTTGTTCTGGCACACCTGTTTCTTGTTTCAACGGGCGAGAACGTTCAGGATAGTGCACCGGTATTTCGATACGTGCAACTTCCGGTTCAACTTCAGTGCGATCATCGATGTTGGTAGAAATTGCGCCAGGGCAAATAACATTGACTCTGATATTGTAGCCTGAAAGTTCAAGGGCAGCCATTTTGGCAAAAGCGACTTGTCCGGCTTTGGAGGTACTATAAGCTGAAGCACCAAAATTGTTGAAAATGCGGTTGCCATTGATTGAACTTGTGATCACAATACTGCCGCCATTTGCTTTCATTAAAGGTATGGCTGCTTTGACTGTTAAAAATGTGCTGCGAAGGTTGGTGTCGATCGTTTGATCCCATTCTTCAATCGTCAGCTCTTCAATTGGTGTGAAGGTACCATTGATACCAGCATTGACATGTAAAATATCTAATCCGCCAAGCGCTTCAGCCAATGTACTGATTGCGGATTGCAACCCTTCACTATCCGTAACATCGACTGCTTCAACATAGACATCATCTCTGAAAGATTGCTGGATTTCAGCAAGTTCTTCCTCATTTAAATCAATCAACCCTACAATTGCGCCTTGTTGAATAAACTGTTCCGCAGTTGCTCTGCCGATACCTGAAGCTGCTCCAGTAACAATGACACGTTTATGCTTAAATCCTTCCATTTGAACGCCTCCTTTTCTTTAAGTATAAAAAAAATCAATGATTTTGTCGAAAATAAGCCATTCCTTACACATTGGGGATCCGTCTATTTGGTTGTGCCAATTTCTGAATCTGACCGGTGATTGACTGCAAAACTAATGTATCGCCTTCTGATTTTGTAGTATAATGCAAACAGTGTGCAAGGAGGTATACAATGAAACCCATATATGCTGTGGTGGATCTTGAAACCACTGGGACGGATGCAGCCGTAGACCGTATTATTCAATTTGGCTGTGTATTGGTACAAGATGGCAAAGTGATCAACCGTTTTGCGACAGATATCAATCCAGATCGACGCATTTCTCGACAAATTCAAAATTTGACACACATCACGAATCAACAAGTGAAACAAGCACCTTATTTTGAAGATGTAGCTGATATTATTTTTAACTTACTCAGCAACACGATCTTTGTCGCCCACAATATTTATTTTGATTATCAATTTTTAAGCAATGAGCTGGTGCGCTGCGGCTTACCAGCATTAACGATTCCTGGCATCGATACTGTTGAGTTGGCGCAAGTATTTTTGCCAACTGAAAGTAGTTTTCGTTTAGGTGATTTAGCGGACAGTATTGGTTTTGTCCATGAAAATCCGCATCAGGCGGATAGCGATGCGGAAGTAACTGCAGCATTACTGATGTATATCGAAGCCATCATGAAAGAATTGCCGCGGACAACGTTGAAACAGATTGCCCTATTGAGTGGTCAGATGGGGATGCAGACGAGTGATTTTATCCATAGTGTGGTAAATGAAACCAAAGTTACAATACCGGAAACCCTTGAAGAAGTAGATGGGATCGTTCTTCGTAAAAAAGAAGTCAAAGTCTTTGAACGCAATCACTATGACAAACAATATCCGCAAATAAAAACAGAGAAAATAGCCCAATTCGGTGATTATCTGATTTATCGTAAACAGCAAGCCCGTTTGATGAATGCAGTATACAATCACTTTACTGACACTGAGAAAAATGTGATCATAGAAGCGGAAACAGGCATGGGAAAGACGATTGGCTATCTATTTCCAGCAGCGTATTTGGCCACACCGGATAATCCGTTGATCGTCAGCACTTCTTCGATCCTCTTGCAAAACCAAATCATGGATAAAGATGTGCCGCTAGTGAATCGTGTGTTAGATCAGCCAATCCAAGCTACTGTAGTCAAGAGCCATCGCCATTATATTGATTTACAGCGATTTAAAGCAACTTTAGAGCATCCAACAGATCAAAAACAATATGCTCAGTACCAAATGGGGATCTTGGTCTGGCTTACGAAAACGACCACTGGTGATTTCGATGAGTTGAACTTGGTTCGTTTGGATCATCCACTGTTCACTGAGATTCGACATCGGGGTCTTGAATTTCTTTCTGATAAGCAAGCATTTTTTACCCATGATTTTTTACGGCATTTATACAAGCAAGTCGCTCAAAGCAATGTCTTGATCGTCAATCATTCCTTTTTGCTGCAAGAAAATAGGCGTCAGCAACCATTGCTGCCGGCAAGTGATTTTCTCTTGATCGATGAAGCGCAGCAATTGCCTAGTCAAGCAGAAGGACTTTCGCAATATACCTTTGATTCTGCCTATTTCAAACGGCAATACTTGCAATTTAACGAGGAAGGGTTATTTGATGCGATGGCAGAAGTCCTCGAGAGTGAGTATCAAATTTTGCCTTTATTCAATCTGTACCGAGAAGCCCTGGCTGTATTGATTGACACACAAGAAGCGTTTTTTGCGACCCTTGACAGCCAAGTCAATGTGCTGCAAGTCTTGCAGCACAAGGATATATTCAACGAGCATATCGAACAAGGGCGTATTTATCGGAGACTCGTGTTGAATTACCAAGAAATTTCTGAGATACAGCAGCAATTGGCAGCTTGTTTTATGGAACTAAACGAGCATCTTACCGCCCAACAGCGACTACTGATGGCAAGACTCCTTGATTATTTTGATCAGTTTCAGATACAAGCCTATACGGTTACAACTTGGTTGGATAGTTGGCATCCTCGATATGTTCATTGGTTGCGTCTGCATCCGAGTCATCAATCTGGAACGATCGAATTGGCAGATTTGGAAGGCAAACAGGTAGCAGAAAGTAAATGGTATCAAAGGTATCGGCATATTATTTTTCTTGGCGGCACGTTAAAAGTCCCAGGGAACAAAGAATACTTTGCCCATCAGCTAGGCATACCTGAAACACCTGTCAAAACGATTCCGGCTTTTTATGATTACGAAAAACAAGCAAGATTATATGTTGTCAAACAAGGAATATCGATCCAACAAGCAGATGCAAATGAATATGCGGATTATCTTGCGGAGGCCTTAACACCGATTTTATTTGAACTCCAACAACCGATATTGGTTTTGTTTACTGCCCATGAAACCTTAAAAGCTGTCTACGATCGTCTGCACAAGAAAGCGTTGAATCAGGGCAGAGAGCTGATTGCTCAAGGAACTGGTGGAAGCCGCGAAAAAATATTGAAAAAGTTTTTATTAGCAGAAAATGGCATTTTATTTGGTACCAATAGTTTTTGGGAGGGGGTTGATTTGCCTGGTCAAGCCCTCAAAGTAGCGATTGTCACCCGGTTGCCTTTTGAAAACCCGCAAAACCCGTTGGTCAATGCCCGCCACGCTTATTTGGCTGCCCAAGGAATCGATACATTTAAAGAAGATGCTTTGCCAAAAGCTATCTTACGCTTAAGACAAGCGTTAGGCCGTTTGATTCGTTCAGAAGAGGATACTGGTGTCATGATCGTTTTGGACCGTCGTTTGCTTTCTACGAAATATGGCAAACGAATGGTCAAAGGGTTACCAAAAAAACTGCCATTGATCGAAGCCACGCCTAGTGAGATGACGGAAGATATTCGTCATTTTTTTGAAACAGAGAACGAAAGTCTGCTATAATAAAGCATATTTAAAAGGAGAAAGCAGTATGAAAACAAAAGACAAAGAACAACGTCGTGTCGTCATTTTGTTGATTGCCATAACCACCTTACTTGTGCTGATCATTTTTTCTTCGATTTTTTATCTGCGGGCATCAAGACCGATGCGCCAAGCACGGAATGAAGCCATTGCGATTGCCGAGGAATATACCGACCTTGCCGAAGTTGACCAGTTTTATTGGTTTACTAGAGAAACGACTTCTTTTAGCATTGTCGGTAAAGATAAAAATGAAAAAGAAATCGTTGTGATTATTCCAAAAAGTGGGGAGAAAGTAACGGTTTACAATCAAGAAGATGGTTTAACAGAGGCGCAAGCCAAACAAGCAATCAAGGAAGCTCATCCAGAACAAACGATTCAAAAAGCCACGCTGGGCTTGTTTGAAGATACCCCAACATGGGAAATCATGACCAAAGATAGTGAAGGAACGTTGAGTTATTTTCTCATTGACTTCAAAGATGGCAAAGAAATCAATACGATCACAAATATTTAAGCGATGAATTAGCGAAACCTGCATTCAGAAAGGATGATTGATATGGTACTGTCAAAAAGAGCTGAGAAATTAGAACCGTCGGTCACGTTAGCAGCTTCTGCAAAAGCGAAAGCATTAAAAGACCAAGGGATAGATGTATTAAGTTTAACTGTTGGGGAGCCTGATTTTTTTACACCAAAAAATATTCGGGCAGCTGCTATCGAAGCCATCGAAGCAGGAAAAGTTAGTTTTTATACCCCGACAGCCGGCATACCAGAACTAAGAAAAGCGATTACGGACTACATCAAAGCATTTTATGGTCTGTCCTATGAAACAAACCAAGTTATCGTGACTGACGGCGCAAAATTTGCCCTGTACACATTGTTTCAGGCAATTCTTGATGAAGCAGATGAAGTGATCATTCCGGTACCGTATTGGGTCAGCTATGCCGAGCAGATTCGTTTGGCTGAAGGCACACCTGTGTTTGTAGAAGCCACCCAAGCAGACGATTTTAAAGTCACTGTTTCGCAATTGGATGCGGCCCGTACAAGCAAAACCAAAGCAATCATCTTGAATTCACCGGCTAATCCAACTGGTGCGATCTATACAAAAGAAGAATTACTAGCAATTGGGGAGTGGGCTGTCGCACATGATATATGGATCATTTCGGATGATATTTATGGCCGCTTGGTTTATAACGGTCATGAATTTACGCCGATTGCTGCTTTATCAGAATCGATCGGCAAACAAACGATCATTATCAATGGGGTCTCAAAAACGTATGCGATGACTGGTTGGCGTATTGGCTTTGCTGTGGGTGATCAAGCAATTATCGGCGCTATGATCGATATCGCATCACAAGCGACAAGCAACCCACCGGCTGTCAGTCAGTATGCTGCTGTTGAAGCGTTGACTGGCGATCAGGATTCAATCGAGGTGATGCGTCAAGCGTTTGAACAACGCTTGAATGATTTGTATCCACTGATCGCAGCTATTCCTGGGTTTGAATTGACGAAGCCTCAAGGTGCATTTTACCTTTTTCCGAATGTCAAAGAAGCCATTCGTCTCTGCGGCTATCAAACGATTGATGAGTTCGTAGAAGGATTGCTGGTAGAAGCCCATGTTGCAGTTGTTACCGGTGCGGGTTTTGGTGCACCAGATTATCTTAGAATCAGTTATGCAACAGATTGGGACACTTTAGCGGAAGCTGCCAAGCGAATCCATGATTTTGTTGAAAATAAGCGCCAAAACGTATAAAATGCTTATGGTGCTTTAAATAATAGTTAGGAGAGAATCAAGTGAAATCTATTCAAATTTTAGATGCAAAACATCACGTGGGCGAAACAGTCCAAATTGGTGCATGGATCGCTAACAAACGTTCAAGCGGTAAAATTGCCTTTTTACAACTCCGTGATGGAACTGCTTATTTCCAAGGTATCGTTGTAAAAAGCGAAGTTGGAGAAGATGTTTTTCAATTGGCAAAAAATCTGAGTCAAGAGACAGCAGTGTTGATCACTGGAGAAATTCGCGAAGACAGCCGTTCTAAATTTGGTTATGAAATCGGCATCTCAGGTATCGAAGTGGTAGGAGAAAGTCATGATTATCCAATCACACCTAAAGAACATGGAACGGACTTCTTGATGGATCATCGCCATTTATGGCTGCGTTCTTCTAAACAACATGCCATCATGCAGATCCGTAATGAAATCATCCGGGCAACCTATGAATTTTTCAATCAAAACGGCTTTATCAAAATCGATCCGCCGATTTTGACAGGTTCTGCACCAGAAGGCACAACAGATTTATTTGAAACCAACTATTTTGATCAAAAAGCGTATTTGTCTCAATCTGGTCAATTATACATGGAAGCTGCTGCAATGGCTTTTGGTAAAGTATTTTCATTTGGTCCAACTTTTAGAGCAGAAAAATCAAAAACCCGTCGTCATTTGATCGAGTTTTGGATGATCGAACCTGAAATGGCCTTTATGCATCAAGAAGAAAGTTTGGAAGTGCAAGAACAATATGTTGCATTTCTTGTGCAAAGCGTACTAGACAATTGTGATTATGCATTAGATGTTTTAGGCCGTGATCGTGAAGTCTTGCAAAAGTACACCAAACTGCCTTTCCCACGTATTTCATACGATGATGCAGTGGAATTGTTACAAAAAAATGGCTTTGACGATATTCAATGGGGAGATGACTTTGGCTCACCGCATGAAACCTTTATCGCGAATTCTTTTGATCAACCAGTCTTTATCTTAAACTATCCAAAAGCGATCAAACCGTTTTATATGAAACCACATCCAACTAGAGAAGATGTTGTGATCTGTGCCGACATGATTGCCCCAGAAGGTTACGGAGAGATCATAGGCGGTTCAGAACGGGCCATTGATCATGAATATCTCCTAGAACAAATCAAAGCCCATGGCTTAGACGAGAATGAGTATTCATGGTATCTAGATTTACGCAAATATGGTTCAGTACCACATACAGGTTTTGGGTTGGGCTTAGAACGAACTGTTACTTGGCTTTCTGGTATTGAACATGTACGGGAGTCGATTCCATTCCCACGTTTGTTGAATCGGATTTATCCTTAGGATGTAATGTGAACAGTAAAAGTTCAAGTCTTTTATTTTATTATCAATACTCAATAGAACCTGGTCATAACAAATTCACGTTATGATCAGGTTCTTAATTTATGGTATATTTTTCAAGTATTAGTAATGCTAATAAGAAAAAAGGAAATAAAACTAAATAAGGAATTTTTGTTTAGATTAGATTCATAAAGTTTTAGAAAAAAATAGATAACTATTTGATTCTATTCGTATTGAAGTTAGATTTAATCTGATTTTTAATCAAAGATTAATTAAATTCTATTGTAATTAATAATTCTATTAGTAAACAAATAATTACTATATTTAAAATTTGATATTAGTCAATGTTTTCTATATATTTAAATGTGTTGAGTTAAAATTGAAAGCTCATTAAAAGAATTATTTATTGTTTATAAATTTTACATTTATTAGATGTATAGGATATAGGAGATTAATATAATGAATTTTTTAAAGAGACGTCAATTTTTTTTACAAATATTACTAATTTTGTTTGCTAGTTTACTGTTGGTCTTCCCTCAGGTCTATCTTAAAGGTTTTGTTATCGGTTCTGATGCAATGTTTCATTTCAATCGCTTTTATGATGCAAGTGAACAAATAAAAAATGGCAATTTTCAATACTTTATTACAATGTATGGTTTTCAACAATCGGGTAGGATCGTAAATGCCCTGTACGGTCCTGTTTTTGCTTACTTTCAAGGATTCTTGGTTCTTATATCTAGATCTTGGTTCCACTATCAAGTTTTATCTAATTTTTTGATTTATGTATTGTCAGGGTTATCCATGTTGACCTTCTTAAAAAAGATACATATCAATAGTTGGTTGGCAACTGGGATGGGAATTTTTTTCATGACTACCTATCCAATTCAGTACTGGATTGATCAGCAAGGACTTTCTGCATGGCCATCAGCCATACTGCCACTATGCTTGATCCCTCTGGTCAACCTTGTGGAAAAGAAACAGTTAAGTAGCTTAGGCACAGCTATTTCTATTAGTGTGATGTTTCAAATCCATGTTCTTTCAGCTTTATTTCTAGTCCTTATTTATTTTTGTTTTTTCGTTTATATGTTTATTCAATCAAAAAATAAAAAATCATTGATAAAAAAACTGTTTGTAGCCATTGGACTCTTTTTACTACTTACGATGAATGTCTGGGTGAACATGTTAGACATTTATCGCTTTAATCAACTTGTACCACCGTTTTTAAACCAACACATGGAGAATAATACAATCACAGCGAATAGTTCGTATTGGATTAAATATCCAAGGTTTTTACCTATTTTATTTGCAATATTGTTCTGTATATTATTGGACAAACGTTATAAAGTTTCACCTTTTTTGAAAATAACTGGGTTTATTACAGCAATCTTTACTATACTAGCTACTAACTTTTTTCCATGGGCAACGCTATCCAAGTTAAGAGTACCATTTTTGGACCTTTTACAATTTCCATTCAGATTTGTTATTTTTGGTATAGTGCTTCTGTTAATAGGTCTTGCGCTCATTCTATCTTCTGAGTCTAAAATTAGATTAGCTAAACCTGTATTTTTGATGCTATTGTTTGGTTTATCTCTTATGCAAGTAACTTATGAAAATACAACCAAAATGATTGATTGGCATAATAGTGAAACAGCGGTAAATAGGAGAGTCCATTCATATATTTTTATTGATGACGAGAAAAAAATGAAGAATCAGTTGTTTTCGAGTGATAAAAAGAAAATATTAGAAAGCTTTCAAAAATCAGCTCCCGACTATTTGCCACTCTATAAAAAAGATCGATCCAGTAAATATAATGCGTATGGAAATGATGTGATAAATAAAAATCGTTATTTTGAAAAGAAAGTTTTAAATAATGAGATTCATGTTTTTTGGAAAGGCAGTAAAAATGAAAAAATAAAAGTTCCTATTATCAAATATGAGCGAACACAATTAGAACTAAATGGAAGAAAACTCGAAAAGGGCGATTTTAGTCTTAGTACTATCGGTGTAGTAAGTGTTGATCAAAGACTTGGAGAAAATGAACTTGTCGTCTCATACCATGTACCTTGGTTTTTCATGCTAACGCTAATATTCCCGATCTTTGCTTGGATAATCATCATCATATCTTATTTAAAAAAATCTATAAAAACCTTATTAAATTGACGATATGTATGTAAAAAACGTTAAACAATAATAGAAAAAAACCAGACCTTATGTAGGCCTGGTTTTTTGTGTTGGGAATATGTGACGGTTTCGTTACAAATATTTTCTTTTTCCTTTATATCGGTTAGAATATAAGTTAGCGTGAAAAAGAGGCGAATTATGTTAAAAAAATATATTAAGTCTTTGATGAAGACACTTTACTTATTACCCATACGAACTCTAGGTTATGGTAAAAGAAAAAAAAATGAAAATGTTGTTTTCTTGCTTAGTTTTCCAAGCACGAGTGAGTACATATTAGATGAACTAGTGAAGAAGTATAACAAGCGCTTAATTATTTGTTATACTAAGGAAGCAAAATTTCTTGCAGATACTTTTAAGGAAAAAGGTATTCGGACGTATTCTTTAGATTCATTACTAGATATCTATGCTCGGATTGTTCCTGCTTTAAATAGTGCAAAAGTGATTCTTTGCGACAATTACTTTGCTATTTTGGCTGGTTTTAATTTTGAAAACGAAGTTAAAGTTGTTCAATTGTGGCATGCAAATGGAGCAATAAAAGCATTCGGTGCTGGAGCAAAATATACGGAACATGTTACAGAGACAGATAGAAATCGTTATAAAAAAGTGTACGATCGTTTTACACATATCGTGGTTAGTTCAGAAGAAATGGCCAACATTTTTTGTGATAGCTACTTAAACAAGTATTCAGTCCTGCCATTTGGTTATCCAGTTACTGATTTGTATTTTCGCGAGTATAAAAGCTCGACGACTGTATTTGCTAACCAACATATAAATGAAAAAATCGCATTATATGCGCCTACTTATCGTGATCAAAATGAGGTACTAGGTGTAGATTTGAATGAGATACAAAGACGATTTCCTGAAGGATGGCAACTATATGTTCGGTTGCATCCCCACGATCATAAGCTTAAAGAACAATTAGCTCATCTTCCAAACGTGAAACAAATTCCTGAGGATATTCCATTGTCAACAGTTTTTGGCCAAATTGATTGTTTGATAACAGATTATTCGTCGATCCCATTTGAATATTCTTTAGCAAGAAAACAAGGAAAAATCATTTACTATTGTTATGATTTTGAACAATATGAAAATACCGTGGGCTTGCAGAAGAATTTTAAAGAATGGGCTGCTCCGTATATTGTTACAAGTATAGATGAACTTATTGCTGCAATAAAAGAAGATGATACTTGTACTTTTGATAAATTTAATGCGTTGTGGAATACTTTTGTTCAAGGACATGCTGCCGACCAATTAATAGAATGGATTGATAAACAATATGAAGACTGAACGAATAATGGGCATTCCAGTTGACAATCTTACTTATGCAAATATTATAAGTGATGTTTCCCATTATATTGAAAACAACAGAAAAATGACAATTATTAGTGTCAATCCTCAAATAGTTTTGGATGCAAATGAGTATCCTGATGTTATTTCATTGTTGGAAGAGAGCTCGCATCGGATTCCTGATGGGATTGGTATAGTATTTGTTTCTAAATTAACAGGGGGATCAATCAAAGAGCGTGTAGCTGGATTTGACCTAATGTTGAAATTACTGGCATATGCAGATAATAATGAGAATAGTATTTTTCTGTATGGAGCAAAACCCGATGTTCTTGAAGATGCTAAGAGGCAAGTGGGGCTAAAATATTCGAATATAAAAATCGTTGGTGCAATCGATGGTTATACAACTCTTTCTGATGAGGAAGTGGTATCCATAATTAATCAAAAAAAGCCAGATTTTTTATTTGTAGCATTAGGATTTCCTAAACAAGAACAATGGTTAGCTAGAAATATAAATAGATTAGATGTGAAAATCTTTCAAGATGTTGGTGGAAGTTTTGATGTGTTAAGTGGCCACGTGAAAAGAGCACCAAAGATATTTATCGATTTACATTTAGAATGGCTTTACCGTTCATTAAGTGATCCATTGAGGATTGGACGTATAATTCAAGTACCTATATTTTTGTTTAAAAGTTTAAGATATAATTGGCGTGCTTCAGATAAATGATGAAATCAAAGATAGTTTAAGGATGGTAAGAATGGATAAAAACAAAATTTCAAATATTTTTAATTTTACAGCAAAACCTATAGGGGAGTGGTTATTAAAGAAAAGATTTAGGCAAAATTCTTATTATTATAAAAAAGTCAAAAACAATAATATAAAGAAGAATACATTTTTATTTGAATCTTATCATGCTGTGAATCTTACCGGTAATGTTTATGCTATTTTCAATCAATTAGCAGATAATTATTCGGATGGAATCTATTATTGGGCCGTCAAGGACCTAGAAGATCCAATGATTTCTTTTATTAAAGAGAAGCACGAACATGTAAAATTTATTAAATATGAAAGTAAAAAGTACTATACAATCTTAGCTACGGCGGAATATCTTGTTAATGATACCTCTTTTATGCCTTATTTTATAAAGAAAGACGGTCAGAAATATATTAATACTTGGCACGGTACGCCACTTAAAACATTAGGTCTAGATATTAAAAATTCTCGAATAAATCTTCATAAAAATATTCAGAGAAATTTGTTGCAGTCAGACATCTTATTGATGCCTAACCATTTTACCGCAGAAAAATTATTAACTAGTCATGGTTTAAATGGTATTTATAAAGGAAAAGTATATATCACGGGAAATGCTAGGGTGGACAACATTTTCAAAGATCCAATTGAAATTAAGAAAAAGTATGATTTGCCTCGGGATAAAAAAATTGTTTTATACGCACCTACCTGGAAAAAATCAATTTCTCAAACGACAGAACAAGATATATTGGCCTTGCTTGATGAGGTAAATGGAATACAAGATAGTTTATCAGAGGATTATAAAGTACTGCTTAAAGCACATTATTTTATTTATGATAAATTTACTGAGATGGGATTCGAGGATAGAGTGGTGCCAAACTGGGTTGATACCAATGAATTATTGGCATCTGTAGATAGACTAATTACGGATTATTCAAGTATTTTCTTTGACTTTCTTCCTCTTCAAAAACCAATTTATTTTTATATACCAGATAAAATCAGTTATGAAAAACTGCGCGGTTTTTATCTAAATATTGATTCTTTACCTGGGTATGTATCAAATAATCTGAACGATATAAAAGAGATATTACTGATGGAAGAAAATAAATATATAGCAGAATACTCTTCTCAGATTGAGCATTATCTAAAAGAATTTTGTGCGAATGATTTGGGGAATTCCTCTGAGAACGCAATGAATATTATTTTAGGGAATGAAAGTAATATAACGCCAGTTTCTTTTGATTCTCAAAAGGAAGTAATAGTGATGTATGGGGGCGGATTCTATAATAACGGTATCACAAATTCTTTAATCAGCTTAAGTAAAAATTTGAATTATAATAAATATGAACTAATCGTTTTAGAGTCTGATAGGATGAATGCTTCAAAAGAAGCAAACTTGAGAAAACTTGATCCACGGGCAAAGGTGATGTTCAGATTCTCCTATACAGTAAGAACATTAACAAGCACTTACAATCAAAATCTATATTATCATAGTGGCTACAATTTTAAGTATCTTTCGAAAAAAAGTTTGAAAAATGATGTGGAATGGGAATTTAAAAGATTATTTGGAAATTTAAAACCAAAATTTGGTATTGACTTTGGCGGCTATAACAAAGTTTATAATTTGTTTATCGCGTTATCTCCTTTCGAAAAAAAGACAGTATTTTTGCATAATACGATGCTAGAAGAATACAATAAAATGAATGGAAATAAGTATAAGCATAGATGGAACTTAAAAGTTATTTTCAGCGCTTATAATCTTTTTGACAAAATCGTATCTGTATCGGAAAGTGCAAATGAGCAAAATCAAATTGATTTAAAACCATTTGGTGTTGATAGCTCTAAGATGGAATTTGTTAACAACACAATCAATGGGGAAGAGATATTAGCAAAAACTGATGAATATAAGAAAATCAATAATGGTAATTTAATTGTATCGTCTGTAGATGGCAAAAAGAGATTAGGTTACGAAGAAACAATCAATATTTTTGATGTTCAAAAAATATCTGCTATCATACCGCCTGATCCTGAAAAAATTAAATTTATTAATGTCGCTCGATTATCTCCCGAAAAAAATCACTTTACTTTGATAGATGCATTTGAAAAGGTTTATCAATTGAATGAAAATGCTAGACTATATATAGTTGGTGATGGTCCTATTGCAGGAAGTTTGATCAATTATGTTCAAGAAAAAAACCTAGAAAATCAAATCACATTTTACGGGTTTTTAGACAATCCAATTCCGCTTATCGATATGTGTGATTGTTTTGTTTTTCCTTCAAATTACGAAGGGCAAGGTTTGGCTTTAATAGAAGCTATGATTCTAAAAAAACCTGTTATCGGTACCAGAGTACCAGGTATAACATCTGTTCTGAAAAATTACCCAAACTCTTTAGTAGAAAATAACGCAGATGAAATTGCTTCAGCTATGTTGAAATATATAGATGGAAAAATTACTAGTAATGATTTTGATTTTGTAAAATATAATGAAGAAGCTGTAGAGCAATTTTACAGAATCATTTGTTAGCTAGAATAATTGGAAATCCAGAATGTAGAGGAGTTTTTTTATGGCTCAGTTAGTAAATTATTTAATGCATCCTAAAGAGTCATTTTATTTAAAACAAAGAAAAAAAAAGATAAAACAAAAAACTATTTTGTTAGAAGGTACCCATGGAAGAGAGATTTCTGGTCATATTTTTTCTTTGGCTAAAGTGTTGATAAAAGATTACCCTGAGTTTAAGGTTTATATCGCTTTAAAAAAAGGTGTTGACTTTGATAAGGCATTTGAACCAAACATCGTTGAACATATGAGCTTACAGTATTTGGATTTATTAGCTACAAGCGAATATCTTTTTAATGATACTAGTTTTTGGAGCTTCTTCAGCAAAAGAAAGGGTCAAAAATATTATATTTTTTGGCATGGAACTCCTTTAAAGAAACTTGGGAAAAGCATTGGGCTACAAGGATATGGGAATATTCAAAGAAATTTAGCCTCTGCAGATCAAATTTTTGTAAGTAATGAATTTACAAAGAACGTTCTGATTAAAGATTTTGGTATAGAAAAGATCGTACAAAATCAAATTGTTGTCGCACCTTCACCAAGAAATAGTCTTTTATTCAAAAATGATAAGATTCAAAAAAAAAGGTTCCTTTATATGCCAACTTGGCGTGGAAATCAAATCGAAGACATTACAATTTCAAATGATTTTTTAAATCATTTAAAGTATATAGATGATAGTTTGTCAGAAAACGAAGAATTTTATCTAAAATTACATCCATTTGAAGAAAGTTTATATAATATTCAATGGAGTGATTTTAAAAGAATAAAAAAATTTCCTATAAATGAGAACGTTTATACATTTTTACAGACTGTTGAGGTTCTAATTACTGATTATTCTTCTATCATGTTTGATTTCTCTGTAACGAAAAGAAAAATTATTTTGTTTAGTTTTGATGAGCAAGAGTATTTTAATCAAAGAGGATTTTATTTTGATCCGGTTACATTGCCTTTTGAAAAAGCACAAGGCATTCAAGAACTTTTACATCTTATGAGAAGCCCATCTATATCCACTTACGATAATGTAAATGATGAGTACAATAGTATGGATTGTTCAAATGGATGTGAGCTAGTTTTAAAATTTTTGATGAGAGGTATCGAAAATAGTCATATCAAAGTTTATGATAATTGGAATGGTTTAGATAATGTGCTTATATATGTTTCAGAGTTAAAAGCAAACGGGATTACATTTTCCTTATTAAATCTCCTTAAAAAAGTTAATTTAGAAGATAGAAACTATATATTAGTTTGGCAAGAAGGAACACTCTCAACGGATGCTTTAAGAATATT
Source organism: Enterococcus sp. DIV0876 (assembly GCF_050529585.1). Lineage (GTDB taxonomy): Bacteria > Bacillota > Bacilli > Lactobacillales > Enterococcaceae > Enterococcus_D. The sequence continues at coordinate 2,013,532 of NZ_CP172882.1, read as the reverse complement.
AAGTTGCTTTCCAGAAGGCGTGTTCACATTTATACAAGTAAAAAAATTACAATACGAGTATAGTGAACTAGCAGCTTTAATTATGTACACGAAACGTTTTGCAAATAGAGGAGACAAGATTGATCGCTTATATACACGGGAATTCAATCGCCTGTTTCCTAATTTAAATTGCAAATTTTTTATTCACTATCCTGGGTTTGATAGGTCCTATGCTATTTGGATGGGAAGCCTAAAGAAGTTGGGGATCAAAACTTTTATTTTTGTTCATACTGATATGGAAAAAGAATTTGGTGTAAATAAAAGTTTATCTCAACATATATTAAAAGATGCATATGGTTCAGCGAATCACGTGGTATGTGTCACCGGAGAAATCGAAAAAAAAATTAAGGCAATTAATCCTGAATCCAATACAGTAGTAATGAATATGATAATTGACACTGATAATATTCAAAAATCCTCGGAATATGCACTTTCAGAAAAAATTCCAGCTACGTTAAAAAATGATTTTGATGATTCCGATATTATTGTATTTATAAGTGTAGGAAGATTTTCATCCCAAAAAGGGTTTGATAGAATTATTTCGGCTTTTGAAAAATTAGCGAATAAAAATACTAGGTTGATTTTAGTCGGATCATATGGACCAGACAAACAAAAAATTTTTGATCAAGCAAGAAGTACCATATGTTCTGATCAGATTTATTTGTTTGATAACTTAAATGAACCATTTAATCTGGTTAGAAAATCGGATGCATTAATATTTGGCAGTCGTTATGAAGGTTTAGGGATGGTTGTTTTTGAAACTGTTTCTATTGGTATACCGGTAATTATGACAAATATTCCTGAAACTACTGAAAATTTAAAGCCTGACATGAATGTTACCGTAGTCTCAAACTCTGAAGAAGGGATTTACCAAGGAATGCTTGAGTTTATAAAATCTCCTTTAAATAAAACAAAGTATTATAATTTTGATGATTACAATAATAAAAGTGTAGACATTTGGAATTCGTTGTTTTAAAGACAATGTACATTTAGGAATATATTTATAATAGATATAGAATCTATTAAATGGTTTTTTCACAGTATAATTTTTGTTCCACTCCCCCTAACTTTCGTGTATAATGGTACAAGCCAGTATTACGAAAGTTAGGAGGAGTTGTTTTGAGTAAACAACATCCAGAGGAGCAATCCTTTAAAGACGAAGTACTTAGTGCTTTGAAGCGTCCTCAGCCAAACCAAGAATCACATGACGGTGGGTTAGAGAATCAATCGATTCATACGCAACAGGAGATTGGGTCAAATATGAAAAAAGAAAATAGAAGCAATCGTTCAACAGAAAATGAACGGCAATCCAGTACAAAAAGACGTTCCACTTCATCAGAAAAATCGGTTGTGACGGAAGGATCCGCCAATCGTCGCAAAATGCAACGCAAAAAAGAGGATCGGATCGTGAACCGAATTGTTTTGATCGTTGTTCTTGCATTGTTGGTCATCGGCGGTGTGCTAGGCTTTTCGGTCTATCGTTATGTGACCTCTGGCTTGCAACCATTAGATGCCAGTAACAAAGAAACCATAGCTGTGGAGATTCCAAGCGGCTCTTCTAATAAAGCCATTGGGGAAATTTTGGAAGAAGATGATGTCATCAAAAGCGGCATGATTTTCAACTATTATACAAAATTTAATAATCTGACGGGTTTTCAAGCCGGAAATTATCAATTTTCTCCAAGTATGACTTTAGATGAGATCAGTACGATGCTGCAAAATGGGGAAGGCTCAGTGACTTCTGATGCCAAGGTAACGATTCCAGAGGGCTATGATGTCGATCAAATAGGAGATGCTTTAGCGGAAGCCACCAATATCTCTAAAGAGGATTTCTTGGCATTGATGGAAAGTGATGAATTCTTTGAAAAAATGGAGACAGCTTATCCTGAGCTGTTAAGCAGTGCAGCTGATGCGGAAGGTGTACGTTATAAACTAGAGGGCTATTTATTCCCTGCAACCTATGATTATTATACCGGAAACACCTTAGAAGACGTCGTTACGCAAATGGTTGAGAAATCGAATGCTGTGATGTCGAAGTATTATGATCAAATCGCTCAAAAAGAAATGACTGTTCAAGAAGTGTTGACTTTGGCTTCCTTGGTTGAAAAAGAAGGCAGCAAAGAAGAAGACCGTAAAAATATTGCCCAAGTATTCTTCAATCGCTTGGCTATAGATATGCCATTGCAGTCGGATATCTCAATTTTGTATGCATTAGGTGAACATAAAGAGTTGGTGACCTATGAGGATACCGCTGTGGACTCGCCATACAATTTATATACAAATACAGGGTATGGTCCTGGTCCCTTCAACAATCCGAGTGAGCAAGCGATTCAAGCGGTGTTGGAGCCTACGGCAAATGATTATTATTATTTCGTTGCTGACATCCAAACACAAGAAGTGTATTTTGCACAAACCTATGATCAACATATGCAATTGGTGGAAGAACACGTCAATAATACATCAAATTGATTTTTCATCAGTTAATGGTTTACATTTAAAAAAAAGCATGGTAATCTTTTGTGGACTATTCGCAAAAGATTACCTTTTGCGGTTTATTAGAAGTTACTAGAAGGAGAAATAGTTATGGTAGAAAAAGTTTATCCAATGACACTTGAAGGCAAAGAAAAATTAGAACAAGAATTAGAAGAATTGAAAACGGTAAAACGCGGGGAAATTATCGAGCGCATCAAAGTTGCGCGTAGTTTTGGCGATTTATCGGAAAACTCAGAGTATGAATCAGCCAAAGATGAACAAGCCTTTGTGGAAGGCCGTATCACCACGTTAGAAACAATGATTCGTTTCGCTGAAATCATCGACAATGATGGTGTTGATTCAGACGAAGTCACGATCGGAAAAACTGTGATTTTTGTTGAATTGCCTGATGGCGATGAAGAAGAATATATGATCGTGGGCAGCGCAGAAGCAGATCCATTTTCTGGTAAAATATCTAACGATTCACCCATCGCTCGTGCTTTGATTGGCAAGAAAGTCAACGATGAAGTGACGATTTCAACACCTGGCGGCGATATGCAAGTGAAAATCACCGAAGTAAAAAACAGCTGATTTATTGACAGCGAAATACCCTATGAATGATTGGACCCTGCTGTTCTTTCTCTAGTCAGAGAATTAGAGCTGTCAGGGTTTTTTTTCGGACCATAGACGGATGGACAAATGCGGTTTATCCGTTATGATAAGAGAGAACCATTAGGAGGAGGAACTTACATGAAAAGTCCTTGGCGTTTTTTCTTCGTCGTCGAAGCGTTGCTTTTGCTATTTGCGATTTGGCAAATCATATCAAATCCGCCGTTGCTCACTTTGCTGATCATCGGGACACTCTGTTTGGTATTTGTTCAACGACGAGAACAAAAAAGTAATTTTACAAATTTTTTGATGGTCTCTGGATTGATCGCTATTTTTATCAGTTTGGTCAATAGTCCTGCGTTATGGTTGATGCTGATTTTCGCTATTTTATTTATTGGCTTAAAAGGTGTTGAACTGACAGGTGTTGATTTTACCAAGCACTCATTTTGGCGCAAAAAGCAGATGATCATTGTTGAAACACAAGAACCTAAAACGAACCATCCCCAAAAAACAAAACAGCAATGGATCGGCAATGAACGGATAGGTAGTCAAGTGTATGAATGGGATGATGTCAACTTGAATATTTTGACCGGTGATACGATCATTGACTTAGGAAATACATTGTTACCTAAGAAAGAGAATGCCGTTATTGTGCGAAAAGGATTTGGCCGCACAAGAATATTGGTGCCTTCTGGCGTTGCCATCAAATTGGAACACAGTACATTTATCGGCAATGTGATTTTTGAAGGTGAAGAAACAGGCTTAAGGAATGAAAAAGTCACGATCTATAGCCCAGATTACAGTGAAAACCATCGCCGTTTGAAAATATTAACGAATACGATCGTTGGTGATTTAGAGGTGATACGTGTATGATCACTAAATTTTCAAGAGGCATGATTGCTTTTTACTCAGGTATAGCCAGTTTTTTTATGCTGATTTTTATGCTTTTTTCATACTTATATGCCAGTGGCAAACAAAATTGGTTACTAGAAGTCTTTCAAATCAAGTTGTTTTTTATTCCAATCGTATTTCATGTCTTGGTTCTTTCTTTTCTGATCGGACTATTGGTATTTATATCAATCTCTTTTTTCCGTAATCGTCAGTATGGGCCGGTCGAAGAGAAACTACGTCTTTTGGCAAGCGGCAATTTTGATAGTCCTTTGTTAGATATGGAAATTCCCCATGCACCAGAAAATCGGTTGATTGCAGATGTCGATCATGATATCAAAAGTATCCAAGAAAAAATGAAACAAACATCACTTGAGCTGCAGCAGTTAAATGCCAGACCACAATTTGTGGATGGTCAAACCAAAGAACAAATTTTAGAAGCAGAACGTCATCGCTTGGCTAGAGAACTGCATGATTCTGTTTCGCAACAATTATTTGCAGCAATGATGATGATGTCTGCATTGAATGAGCAGGCAATTCGCACGGACGCGCCAGAGAGTCAAAAAAAGCAGTTGGCTATGGTAACTGATATTATTAATGCTTCTCAATCAGAAATGCGGGCATTGCTGCTGCATCTGCGACCAGTGACCCTCGAAGGAAAAACATTGAAACAAGGAATTGAGCAATTATTAAAAGAGTTAGAAACAAAGATAAAAATTTCCTTAAAATGGGATATTGAAGAGTTTACTATGCTAAGCTCAATTGAAGATCAGCTGTTTAGAGTGATCCAAGAACTACTATCCAACACACTGCGGCACGCCAAAGCAGATGAATTAGAAGTCTATCTGCATCGCATCGATAACAATGTTTTGTTACGGGTCATCGATGACGGCGTTGGCTTCGATACTGAGAGTCAGAAAGCTGGCAGCTATGGATTGATGAATATTCGTGAACGAATCAGTGCAGTTGGCGGCACATTAAAAATCATTAGTTTTAAAACGCAAGGAACAAGTATTGAAATCAAAGTACCGTTGTTGAAGGAGGCGTAAGAAATGATTCAAGTGTTGTTAGTAGATGACCATGAAATGGTACGTTTGGGGGTGTCATCTTACTTATCGATCCAGGATGATATAGCAGTGATCGGTGAAGCAGAAAATGGGCGTATCGGTTATGAGAAAGCCATGGCGTTGCGGCCAGATGTGATTTTGATGGATCTTGTGATGGATGAAATGGATGGTATAGAGTCTACTAAAGCCATTTTGAAAGAGTGGCCGGAAGCCAAAATCATTATTGTGACAAGTTTCATTGATGATGAGAAAGTGTACCCGGCGATTGAAGCGGGGGCAGCTGGTTATTTACTCAAGACGTCAACGGCCCATGAGATTGCGGAGGCGATTCGGGCTACACAACGAGGAGAACGGGTTTTGGAACCAGAAGTGACCACAAAGATGATGGATCGTTTGACCAATCGCACCCCGATTCTACACAATGATTTGACCAATCGGGAACAAGAAGTGCTGCTTTTGATAGCAGAAGGCCGCAGCAACCAAGAAATTGCCGATGCATTGTTTATTACATTAAAAACAGTCAAAACCCATGTCTCGAATATTTTGTCAAAATTAGAAGTAGAAGACCGTACTCAAGCAACAATTTATGCCTTTAAACATGGGTTGATCAAATAACGATTACTTCAAGCACCTCCTCATGGTCAGTCGAGGAGGTTTTTGTTATACTTAGAATTGATTTGTCATATAAAGGAGCGTTTTGTGTTGAAACAAAATTATGCAATTATCGGACTAGGGCGTTTTGGTGGCAGTATCTGCCGGACCTTGATAGAATCAGGACAAGAAGTACTGGCCATCGACAGTAATGAAGATCGGGTCAACGAGTATATGAATATTGCCACACATGCAGTTGTCGGCAATGCGCAAGATGAAATGACCTTGCGCTCATTGGGGATCCGCAATTTTGATCACGTGATCGTGGCAATCGGTGAAGATATTCAAGCCAGTATTTTGGTGACT